>CAYNEU010000293.1:0-6175 GCA_964396275.1 uncultured archaeon
TTTATTGTATATAGAGAATGGGCCACACTCACGATAAGAAAAATGTATAAAAAAACAGAAGATTTGCTAGATAAAAAAGGTCATCTTCCACTGACAATGCCTTCTCTTATTCCTGAATCAAATTTTTTATTAGAAGCTCAACACGTTAAGGGATTTGCTCCTGAAGTATTTTGGGTTACGGAAGCTGGGAGTTCCGGTAAATTAGCAGAACGTTTAGCATTACGTCCTACAAGTGAGACCGCTCTCTATAAGATGTATGCTTTATGGATAAGAAGTTATAAGGATCTACCATTTAAGAGATATTTATCCTGTCAAGTTTGGAGATATGAGGGAAAAATGACAAGACCGTTCTTTAGAGGTAGAGAATTCCATTGGATTGAATCGCATAATGTATTTGCTACAATGGAAGATGCAATGGAGCAAGTTAAAGAGGATATGGATACAACTTTTCAAATTCTACAGGATGAATGCTGTATTCCTTTAATCTTTTTTCAGAGACCAGAATGGGATAAATTCGCAGGAGCAGTTCACACTTATGCTGCAGATGCATTGATGGGTTCTGGAAAGGTTCTACAGCTACCTTCAACACATCTATTAGGGCAAATTTTTTCAAAACCATTTGAAGTAAAATTTGTAGACAAGGATGGAGAAGAAAAATATGGTTATCAGACATGTTACGGCCCTTCTCAGAGTAGAAACTATGGTGCTATGATTGCATATTTGGGTGATGATAAAGGCTTAGTTTTACCTTTCGATTTGGCCCCAATTCAAATTGTAATTATACCCATATTTTATAGAGGAAAGGAAAAAATGGTGCTGGACAAAGCAAATGAAATATACAATCTCTTCAAAGATAAATATCTTGTTAAAATTGATGATTCAGACGAGTCAGTCGGAAATAAATATTATTATTGGGAACTGAAAGGTGTACCTATTAGAATCGAAATTGGACCAAAAGACATAGAAAAACAACAAATGGTTATTGTAAAAAGACATGATGGCAAGAAGTTCGAGATAAAAGAGAAACAATTGGTGGAAAAAATTGATGACATTGCCCAAAATTATACTAAAGAAATAAAACAAAAATCGTTAATAGATTTTGAGTCTCAAGTTGAGTGTGTTTATGAAAAAGACGCAGCAATTGAAGCTATTAATAATGGAAAAATTGTTTGCTGTGGTTTCTGCTCAATTGATATGGATGGGTATCATTGTGCTGAAGTGGTAGAAAAAGAAATTGGTGGAGAGGTTCGCGGTAAAAGGGTTGATGAGGAGAAACATGAGTTTGCTACTTGTTTAATATGTGGGAAACCCGCTGGATGTACTGTTTATATTGCTAAAAGTTATTAATTTAGCGTTTAATTTGATTTTTAATTTTTCAGTAGAAAATATTGTTATAAATAGGAAGAAATATTATTCTACTCAATTGAAGTATAATATTTAATAAAGTATGGAAACTAGAGAAAAAGTATTAAATGTGTTTAAAAGTAGCGTTAAACCTCTACGACCGGGTGAAATTGCCGACCAAATAGGTATTGAATCTAAAAAAGTTTCTAATATTATAAAAAAATTACGGGAAGAAGGAAAAGTCTATTCTCCTAAGCGTTGCTATTATGCTTTAAAATAAGATTAGAAATAACTGATTAATCAGATTATACATTTTGAAAATCCTTTAAATTTAAAAAAAAAAATAAAGAAAACTTCAATGAGAATGATGAAGTATTGTGGTTTTTTCTTGACTATCTTTTATAAACTTAGTCTCGAAATTCATATATCCACAATTTAAACATTTTACTGTTTTTGGTGGGAAATAACTCATAACTTTAGGCATTTTCATTGAAGTACAATTAGGACAATAATAATGCATTTTTTTAACACTTTGATGTGGTTTATTATTATCTTAACTTTAAGTTTTTAAAAATCATTAAAAAGTACTATAATTTAATTTAAATTGTAATGAATGATTTTGTTCACCCTATTTCGGATGAGTTTAAAGAAATTTTTTTTATCAAAGGAGCTAGAGAGGGTAAATATCCTTATTCACATTCTTTACTTATAGGTGATGTACTAATTGACACAGGAATATCTAGCAGACTTTTAAGAAAGCTTAAAAGACTTTATCCAATAAATATCGTATTATTATCCCATTGGCATGAAGATCATACTTCAGGAAACAGATTATTATCCAGTGCTAAATTTCTTATTCATTCAAAAGATAAATTTTTGATCGAAAATGTAAACAAATTTAATGAATTTTATGGGATCTCTAATTCTCCGGCAGAAGAAGAATCTGAATGGCTTATGGAAAGTCTAAAACTTGAAAATACTAAGATCGATAATATTTTAGAGGATAATCAAATAATTAAAGTTGGAAACGGTTTAAATATAAAGATAATTCATACTCCTGGTCATACAGCGGGTCATTGTTCATTTCTGGAATTAAACTCTAAAGTTGCATTTTTCGCAGATATTGATTTAACTAATTTTGTATTTTATGCCGGTATTGACTCAAATTTAATGGATTTTGAAGATTCAATCAATAACTTAAGTCAATTTGATATTGAAACAGCAGTAACTGGTCATAGAGGAATAATTGAGGGTGAAAAATCAATTAGAGAAGAATTAAAGAAATATAAATCTATTATTCATAAACGTGATGAGCGAATTTTATCCTATTTTTCTGAAACCAACCCGAAAACTTTAGTGGATTTTAAAGATCAAAATATAATTTATAAATATTATGGCCAATTCAAGGAATATGAAATTATTGCTGAAATGATAATGATCCAAAAGCATTTTGATAAATTTCTTGAAAATGAATTAATCATGTTGAATAATGATGGCTATATATTGAAATAATGAAAAATAATCAAATCTATAAAATTTTATACTAATAGCTTAAATAGATATCTATTCAAAATAGAATTTTATAAAATCTTTTTAGACATTCTGTATTTTAAATTGTATGATAATAGAAGAGCCTATCCTCTTTCGAATGTATCCTAATTTAAAGAACAAGGTCCCTTGGATACCTTTACTTACAAATTTGCCAACACCAATTGAAAAACTTACAGAATTGGAAAAAGCGTTTGAACTAGAGGGTGGAGAAATCTATATTAAAAGAGATGATAAGAATCATCCTATTTATGGTGGAAATAAATTCAGAAAATTTGAGTTTATATTTGGAAAAGTGTTAAAAAAGAAAAAAAAAAAAGGAGTCGTTACAATTGGAGGGATTGGAACAAATCACGGATTAGCGTGTGCAATCGTTTGCCATGAATTAAATCCACCCTTAAAATGCCATCTTTATCTTTTTCATCAACCATTGACCTGGCATGTTCAACGTTTGTTATTATTATTTGATTATTTTGGTGCGAAACTTCATCTAGGCAAGGGAATGATTGGTACATTTATCAAATTTTTATTCTTCAAACTAATACATCCAAAATATTTTTTGATGTTTCCAGGAGGCTCTCCTTTATTTGGAATAGGCACTTCTCTTGGGACAGTTGGATTTGTAAATGCGGCATTTGAGTTAAAAAACCAAATTGATCAAAATGTTTTTCGTGAACCTGATACAATTTTTGTAGCGGGAGGAACGGTAGGAACCGCAGCTGGACTTGTAGCAGGTTGTAAGTTATTAGGCTTAAAATCAAAAGTACATGTTGTAATGGTTTCTTCAAGTTTAACCTCGAATCCATCAGCAGTGAAAAGGAATGCTAATAAAGCTATTAAATATTTGAGGAGGAAAGACAAATCAATTCCTAATATAAAAATAAACGAAGATGATTTTGTATTTGTTGCTGATTATTTAGGGTCTGGTTATGGTATTAAAACATTAAGAGGACAAAATGCTGTTGATAAAGTATTTGAATTAGAAGGATATAAAAAGGATTTTAGACTCGAAACTACTTATACGGGAAAGACTATGGCCGCAATGTTAGATTATTTAAAACAAGAAGAAAATAAAAATAAGACAATACTATTTTGGAATACTTATAATTCTAATGATTTGGATAAATATCTAAAAGAAACTGATTTTCAATATAAAAAGTTACCAAAAAAATTTCATAAATTTTATGAAGACAGTAGATTTCAATGCTGGCAAATTACTAATTGCCCAGAACATATAAAAAAAAGTTGTCCAGCTTATTTGAACCACGAATATAGGTTCTGGAAAATTACAGATTGTTTGCTTGATAAGCAAACACAAAAGAAGGCAATTGAACAATTAAGAAATATAATAAAATTAGAAGATACTTAAGATAAATTAAATAATTTTCAACCGTTGAAGTAACCCCGTAATTAAAACTGGTAAAGCAATTGTAGCATCACACCAAACACTAACGTGCTTTGATTCTAAAGAATATTTTCCCCATGATTTTGCCTCTGAGAATGTACTACCTGACAGACCTCCATCATATTCCATAGCAGTGTGAATTCGAACTGAATAATTATAACCCATATTCACTATCTTATCAAATTGATCTAACATAGGGAAGATTTGTTGAGCCCAATTACGTGGAACACCACCACCTACGATGATAGTTCCATATTCTTTAAAATTTTTTACAATATTTCCAAATTTTCTTACATCCGCTAAAATGTCAAATTGGAAGTCATAATCTTCATATATCTCATATTTTATAAGTTTTAAAGCCAATTCTGAATCTGAAAAGGCTGGTATGAATATAGGGATATTTTTTTTTGCGGCTGTTGAAAGAATACAATTTGATGAGATTTTACTTCCTATTTTCTGTAGAAATTCTGAAGGTGTGATGTGTATTTTTTTCTGATCAAATAAAGATTGAATAATTCTTAATAATTCTTGATCAGCCTTTTCATAATTATCCTCGGGGAGAAAAATATCATAAATTCTATTTATCCTATGTTTAAATAAATCCTCGTCATCTACATTAGGACTTCCTAAGTAATGTCCAATATCACTAGCTGCATCTACTAAGTCATGTGTAATATTTGCTCCAGTACTGATTAAAACATCAATTAATTCATATTCCATCAATATTGAAACTAATTCACCCATTCCCGCTGGAATCATTGCTCCACTTAATGTTAAAACTGTCAAGCAATCCTTTTTAGTTACCATTGTTTCTAAAATATCTAGAGCTAAACCAAGATTTCTTCCTTGAAAGCCACAATCTTTTAGAGAGACTAATAGATCATTAACATTTTTTACTTTTTTAACATCAAAAGGTTGGACTTTCTTTATCAAATAGTCTTTTTTTTGATGAGTATTCATAAATAAAATTAAATGCTCTAAGAATTTTAAATTAACCTATTTTAGTCTTTTTAAAGAATCTTGAAATTATTCTATTCAATCGAAAAAAGTTCTTTTAATTGAATATATTTTTCAATATGTCTTTAAAAATTTCTTTAGATCATTAATTTAATTCCAAATTATATTCCTTTTTAATAAATAAAAAGAGATAAATAATTTATTGATGGATTAAGCAGAATAATAACGACTTAGTCATCAAATTTATTATTATATTATTAAAATTTCGAATAAATTTAAATACGAGCTTTAATATTAAATTCTTAATTATATAACATAAAGAAATAACGATTAAGTAATGTCATTAGTCCCAAAAAAGGTTTTCTTTGTTAATGGTAAGGGTTTTCATAGATCTAAGCTAGCTGCTTTCGAAGAAGCCCTAAGAGATGCTGGAATTGAAAAGTATAATATAGTGAATGTTTCTTCCATTTTACCTCCGTATTGTATTGAAGTTAATACCGAAGATGGTTTAAAACAACTCCGTCCGGGTCAAGTTGTTTTTGCTGTTATAGCAAGGATTGAGTCTAATGAGTATAATCGGCTAATTTGTGCTTCAATAGGGGTCGCTAAACCCGCTGATAAGGGTCATTATGGGTATTTAAGCGAGCATCATTCTTTCGGAGTAAAGCCAGAGAATGTAGGAGATATAGCAGAAGATCTAGCTGCTGAAATGCTAGCATCAACTCTAGGAATTCCTTTTGATCCCAATTTAAATTATGATGAAAAAAAAGAAGTATTTAAAATGGGAGGGAAAATTGTAGAAACCAAAAATATCACAGCAAGTGCAACAGTAAAAGAAGAAAACGAATGGGCAGCTGTTATTGCTG
Organism: uncultured archaeon; assembly: GCA_964396275.1. Classification (GTDB taxonomy): domain Archaea; phylum Asgardarchaeota; class Lokiarchaeia; order Sigyniarchaeales; family SOKP01; genus Loki-b32. The sequence continues at coordinate 6,121 of CAYNEU010000293.1, forward strand.
CAGCAATCTTTATCCTTTAATTTTTCTAAAATAATTTAAATTTATCTCTTTAAAA
>CAYNEU010000294.1:0-2349 GCA_964396275.1 uncultured archaeon
AAACACGATATACTCGAATTCGCCAATCTCCTGACATATCTGCTGTAAAATAAATATTTTCATCATCATCACTATCATAAGATCCATCTCGAAATGTATAAGAAGGATCATATAGTTCTAACTCTAAATCGCCATCATAGTTATCGAAATAAATACTAACATCGATTGTATTACCATAATCTAAATAAGTTCTATACCAATCCTCGTCATAACCTATCATTTTCAAATTGGAATACCAATTTGGATCAACATAAGCAGCACTCCAAAAATCATCATTTTCTTCAAATTGGTCATCTATAGGCATCAAATCATCCCACCATAAATTATATGAATTACCGGCGTTAGCACCGAAGACTCTTAAATAATAGACACCACTTGGAAATAGATCGAATTCTAAGTGTTCATTATCATCCATTGAGTAGTTTCCATTAACAAAATTATAGTTCCAATCATAAACTTCAATATCGATATTTCCGAATGAATGATTAAACATCAAATCAACCTTTAATCGCTCTTCTCCCAAATTTATTTCAATTTGGTACCAATCATCATCCCATAATGTGCCAGTTCCATTGACATCAAAAAGCCAAATTGCTTCATTAAATCTCAAATCATAAGCAGAAGTAATATCATTATTTGGTTCATAAGAATCTTCTGGGTCACTCATTGAAATGTTATTTTCATTAAATAGATTATTTTTAGATATGTTTTTAACTAGAGTAATCCCCAAAATCATAATAAGAAGTAAGAGTAGTAAAAATATCCCCCGTTGATATTTTTTTTTAAATCTCATACGATATTATTCTAGATCCAAACTTATAAATTTTCACATATGAGTAGAATGAACATTATGGATTGAAGTATTAATTATTAAATTATTTAATAGCAGATTATATCGATTCTATTTTATTCTATTTTCATTTCGTATAGAAAAAAATGAATTTTCAAACCAGTTAGGCAAATCAAAATACTTTTGTTTTAAAAAAATAGATTATTCAACCAGGGTAAAAGTACAATTACTATCATCACATCCAGGGCATCTAAAACCCTCGTCTGGGAAGTCATCTAATTCAAATTGATGACCACATTTGTCACATTTCCACAGCATTCATATCCCTTTTCAAACTAATTATCAAAAAACCTATCTATTAAGATAAAAAGAATCTAAATTTAAAGTTTTGCGAAAAGCTAAGCCTTGATTCATAAATTTATAACTTTTATATACTCAATTAACTTAAAAGATTACAGAAATTACTTTTTTAAATATAAATTGAAAATTTTGGCGATTTAAATTCAATAGAAGAACAGAAGACAGGTTTAAAAGATAATTTTTAAGTGGATGTCTTAAATTTAAGCCAATTGTGGCAATAATTGATATCTCAGTACTAAATATTCTCTTGATAAAATTTTGAAATTTTTCTGAAAATAGTTCCATTTTTCCAATTTCATCAATGACGATCAAATCAACTTGTTTTTTTTCGAGAATTAAGGTTTTTTCAAGGAATTTATCAAACTTATCGACAAATATAATGTATTTCCCTAGTTTAAATCTAGTATTAACTTTACCCACTCTTGCTAACTGAGATTTTTCCCCAGAATAAATATTTATTATGTCAAAACCAATTCGATTACCATGCTCTCTAACTTCTGGTGTCAGAAAGCCATAAATTGTAAATTTTTGCTTAGAAAAATAATCTAATAGCTTTGATATTAGAGTTGATTTACCACATTGAGGTGGACCGGTAATAAGTATTTTGGTACTCATTTAATTTATAAATTAAAACTTTAATTATAGTAAGAATTTAGATGAAATTATAAAATAATTATTTAATTATTTGTAAAAACTATAAATGGAGATGAAAATATGAAAACTTCTACATTTAATTTTACAGATCAAGATGGTATTAAAATTTTCGTATATAAATGGGAACCAGATACAGAACCTAAGGCAATAGTCCAGATCCTTCATGGATTAGCAGAACATGCTAAGAGATATACTCGAGTTGCAGAAGCTCTGTGTAAAGCAGGATATATTTGTTATGCAAATGATCAGCGTGGTCACGGATTAACCGCTGGTGATTTAACGGAAGCTACTTTAGAAGGAAATGCTGGTGTTTTAGGTCCAAATGGATGGAGAGGTGTAGTAAACGATCTTCACGAATTAACAAATATTATTAGGAAAGATCATCCTAATTTACCAATATTCTTAATAGGACATTCTTGGGGCGCGATGTTAACGCAAGATTACATTCAGGACTGGGGAAATGAACTTAAAGGTGTTATTTTAAGTGGAACAAACGGAAAAGTAAGGTCTTTAGTCATTAAAGCTGGTAAACTCTTACTTAAAAG
>CAYNEU010000295.1:0-5964 GCA_964396275.1 uncultured archaeon
AAAAACGTATCCATATGTCCGGGTAAGTATTGCTCTGGATGCTTCAAACAAGCTTACCATTTACTAAATTTCATGAAAACTTATATGGTAAAAGATTTAAAATATAATCCTAGCAACACTTTTTTAATCGGTGAAGATCCAATTGAGCCAGAAAAAATGGGAAATTTTATTCTTTTTGGAGATTGCGCAATAAATAGCACAAAAAGCTATAAGTTTAGAAAATTAATAATTGAAGCTAAAAAAAATCTCATAGGGGAAGTAAAAAATAAGCTTTTTAAAAAACCTAAGGCGAAAAAGAAACCTAAAATCAAGGAAAAACCAAACAAAAATATTTTGGAATTACCCGGGTGTCCCCCCGATATTTTCAACTGTTTAGAATTAATAATGAATTATTATGGAAAAAAAAATGTTCCTAACTTAAACTTGCTTATAAAAATGAATGAATTTTGGCTAAAGGAGAAATTAAATGATGAATTAAAGAATTGGGAGGCGCTTTAATTAATTGATTAACAAAAGATTTAAGGATAACTGGTCAAAAATATTAAGTTTCAATAAGAATAGAGATATATTGGAAGATCCCGAAAATGTAAAGGAATTTGTAAGAATACCATTAAGTCCCATAAGTATACATCCAAATATCTTATACTATTTTTTTGAAATTTTGTATCCAAAATTTATTAATGACCAACAGAACATTCTTGATATAATTATCCATGAAGTTGATAAAAAAAAAAAAATACTAGGTTTATTTTTATATAAGACTAAGAAGGCTGGAATTCACGAAACTATAGAATCATTACCAGATAAACTATTTAAGATAAAAAGTTTAGAAATTGAAAGGTTAGATGATATATTTAGCAAAGTACAAAGCGCTCTATTGAAGGAAAAAAATATTCAAATCTCATCAATTCGTATATTCAAGAAAGAAGCTATTGACTTAATAAATAAACACTGTGAAAAAATTGAGGAAATATCCCTTTATGAGTTTTTAAATCGAATTATGGATCTAATTCAAAAAATCTTAGAAAAAGATTTATTTTTAATCTACCCCGAGCCAATAATCTTTCATTTTCTTAAAAGTGCTATAAAATTATTAAATAAAATACGACTCAGTAATTTCTTTAAATTTATAGAAGAAATTTTACCAGAGTTCAATACATCTCTACTAATAAACGGAAATAAAAAAAAATTAATTTTTCTTTTACAAAAAACAATTCTAAAGTCTGAAAAGTCAGATTTGACATTAAAATTCTTTACTCCAGAAGAATTAGGGATTAATCTGAATGGTTCAGATATAAAAAATAATTTAAGCATAATACAAGAAAAATTAAAAACTAAGAAGGTATATTGTCTAAATCAAAATGATATTTTATCTTTCATTTCAGATCTTTTCGAACTTTTATTACCTATAACAAAAGAAAATCTAAAATTCTTATTTCAAAAAGCTCTATTTGGATACCGTAGTTTTGAGACGCACTGGGATATGGTACCCAGACCTACTATATACAATAATTTAGTAAGATTTTTAATTCACCTTATTGGATTCAATCTAAATCTTAAAAAAATTTCTCATTGGGCAATTCCAGAAGTAATTTTCAATTATATTGATTTCTATTTTGGGTTAAATTCTAAAATCCTAATTATTATTTCAGATCTAAATAGAACCAAAAAAATAAAGGGTTCTCAAGATAATCTTTTAAAGAATTCATGTCTTCACACATTTTTATTAGAATTTGAAGACAGTACATTGGGAAATATAAGAGTAATTAATAAAGAAAAACTTTTTTCAGATATTAATTCTAATTCATTATCTTCAATTAGGAGAGCCTCAATAGAAAAATTTGGGTCCCCCTCAGCTATTATTATTCTCGATAAATTTTTACTTCAGAGCATAATAAGGAATTTCATATTTAATCACTCCAAATTCTCTTTTATCCCTAAGTTCAAAACATTAAAGTTATTGAAGAATGAGAAATATTTTACAATGTATCCAGAGTTTCCGTTCTATAAATTAATAAAAAAGAAGAGATCGATATCGTTATTGAAACTTTTCCTTCCAATCATAATTGACAAATTTGAATTTTAAAAGATTTAGAAGGCTCATTAACACCTTTAAATGAGTTTTTATTTTATAAAACCTTTAGTGACTAATAATTCTGCATTCAAAATAGCACCACCCGCAGCACCTCTTATAGTATTATGACTTAAAGATATAAATTTATAATCAAAGACATTATCTTCTCTAAGTCTACCCACTGTGACAGCCATTCCTTTATCATTATCTCTATCCTTCTTCGGTTGTGGTCTATCAATATTTTCTAAATAAATTATTGGTTGAATGGGGGCAAAAGGTAAATCTAACTCTTGAGGTATCGATTTAAAATTCTTCCATATTGTAATTATTTTATCTTTTTCAGGTATTTTATCTGTGAAATGTATATTAACCGAGGCTGTATGACCATCAATAACAGGAACTCTAGTGCAAGTAGTACTGATTTCTATTGAATCATAATTGACTATACCCTCTTCTCCAACGGTTCCAAGAATTTTTAAAGGTTCTCTTTCTGTTTTTTCTTCTTCTCCATCAATGTAAGGAATTATATTATCAACCATATCCATAGATGACACACCAGGGTATCCTGCTCCCGAAACTGCTTGAAGTGTCGTAATTATTAACTTATCTAATTTATATCCTGCCTTTTCTAATGCATAAATTGGAGTAAGATAGCTCTGCAGCGAACAATTGGGTTTAACAACCACGAAACCTTTTTTAAATCCCCTCCTTTTTTGTTGGATTGGAATTACATTTACATGTTCATAGTTAATTTCTCCAATTATCATAGGAACATCAGGAGTCCACCTATGTGCTGAGTTATTCGAGATAACCGGGATGTCTTTTTCAGCATATTTGAATTCTAAAATTTTTATATCCTCTTTATTAGGAAGATTTATTGCTGAAAACACAAAATCTATGTCTTTACTCATTGAATCAAAATCTTGGACATCTCTAACAATGAGATTTTGTAAATTATGAGGGATTGGAATTGACATTTGCCATTTTTGTTCAACCGCTTCTTTATATGTTTTATTTGCAGATCTGGGAGATGCTGCAACATCAATAATCTGAAACCAAGGATGATTTTGTAATAATCTAATATAATTCTGTCCTACAATACCAGTTGCACCTAATATCCCAATATTTAATTTCTTCATTCGAAAACCTTCAATTATTAATTTTATTCTTAGTTTTGAAAATTATGATTAATTTTAGATAATAATCAATGTCAATTTAAAAATTTTTGTTCTTAACAATTATAATTTTACTATAAAAAAAAAAAAATAATACAACAGTAATAATAATTAATATTGATAAATTATTTGAAAAAAATAAAAATAAATTCTAAATAAAGAGTAACTACTCCGTTAACCAAATATAAATAATTATAATTATGTGATATCTATGCCAGGACCCTTTGATGAGCTTGAAAAAGAAGCTGAACGTCTAGAAAATCAATCTAAAGAAGAATTTAACAGAAAAAATTATTTAATAGCAATTTCACTTATAGAAGAAGCTAAAGAAATTTACTCGAAACTAGGATTTCAAGGAAAAATTGAAATGCTTAACCAGCGTATTGCGAGATTAAAAAATTTAATCAAATTTGAAAAACAAGATACTGCCGTACAAACTAAAAGTGAACAAGATTTCCAGAAACGTGTTCAAAAAGTTGTAAGTGAAAAGCAAAGATACGAAGAAAAACAAGTTGAAATTCAAAAAGCACTAACTCCAGAAATGAAACAAAAACTTGAAAAAATAAAATTATTAAGAGAAAAAGCTGAAAAAGAAGAGAAACTAAACAAATATTCAAGAGTCTTAGGAAGATATGAATATATATTAGAATTATATAAATCAATTCCAAGAGATATAATAGATATGACAAATGAAATTATCGAGATCGAAAAAAAAATATCTTTGATTAGAACAAAAATATAGATGTTAACCTTTCTTTTTATTTATTAAAATATTTACGATATTTCTATGAAAAACCCTTTTAATGAGTTTTATCACGTTCCAAATTCAAAAGAATTATTAGATATTGCCTTTAGTAGGAGTATGAAGAGCTCTGCTCAAGTATCTAAAAATGCTCCGATTCTTATTAAGGCAAAGAAGAAAGAATCTAAGCGTATACACGTAGCTATAGAAGAATTAATAGATAGAATTTTAAAAATAATAAAAATGGTACCGATTATAGATGATCTTCCAGATTTTTATAGAGAATTAGCAAGCATTTTAGTTGATATTGATGAATTGAAATTAACCTTAGGCAAATTAAATGGTATTCTACCAGTTCTTAGTAAAATTGAAAGGGAACATCTTAGTAGATTGAGTAGAATCGAAGCTCCAAAAGAAGGTGATCAATTAAGAAGATCTGCTTTTGGGAGGATTTCTTCCATCATCAATAAGCAAAACAAAAATCTTGAATATTTAAATCAGATTAGAGGAAATTTAAAAGAAATACCTGCAATTGATTATACATTACCATGTATAGTTGTTGCTGGTTATCCAAATGTGGGAAAAAGTAGTATTGTAAAAAATATCTCCACTAATAAAAAGATTGAAATTAAAGAATATCCATTTACAACTAAAAAGTTGAACATGGGCCATTTAGAAATTGAAAGAAGATTTCACAAAATTAAAATACAGTGTTTAGATACTCCAGGCATATTAGATCGTCCCATGGCAAAAAGAAACAAAATAGAATTACAGGCAATTTTGGCACTAAGACTAATATCTGATTTAATTCTTTTCGTTTTTGATCCAACTCTTGCTTCTGGATATGATATAGATTCTCAAATTGAATTATTTAATGAAATTAAAGATAATTTTTCAAAAGAAAGACATATTGAAATTATTATTATCTTTAATAAAATCGATTTAGCTAAAGAGACAGAAATTGAATATTTAAAGGAAAAATTAAATCTTATTGATGGTCAATTTTATTTAACAAATGCACTCTCAGGGGAAAATTTGGATAAGTTAATTAGCGATTTAAAAGAAAGATATGCAGAAAAAGAATGATTTCCTTATCTTAGGACTCGACATAGGAGGTGCTAATACCAAAGCAAATCTTGTTTTATTCAATAATTTAGATATTATAAAATCTGATTCATATATCGAATATTTTCCTTTTTGGGAAAAGAGTATAAATGAAATACCCAAAATGCTCAAAAAAATCGTCTCAAATCTTATCTATAAAAATGGTTATAGTTTAAATAGTGTCCATAACATCGTAATAACAATTACAGCAGAATTATCTGATGCTTTTCAAACAAAGAAAGAAGGAATTCATACTATTTTAAATGCGCTTGAAACTATTTTTGATAGGGATAAATTAAAATTCATTACGAATAAAATTAAATTTATTGATTATAAAACCGCTAAATCTGAATATTCCTCAATTTCAGCCGCTAATTGGGCTTCAACCGCTTTATTTCTTGGAAAATTTATATCGGACTGTATTTTAATTGATGCAGGATCGACAACTATTGATATTATTCCTATTCTTAAATCATTTCCCGTTCCACAGGGAAAAGATGATATTTCTCGTCTAATAAATCATGAGTTAATCTATACTGGAGGTTTAAGAGCAACATTACCTTCTATAACTCACCATGTTCCTTATAAAGGAAATGATATACGTATTTCATTTGAAAAATTTGCATTAATCTCTGATGTACATAGAATTTTAAACAATATTTCTGAAAAAGACTATATTAATGACACTGCTGATAATCGTTCTAAATCATTAAATGACTGTTATGCTCGCCTTTCTAGGGTAATCTGCTTGGATATTGAAACAATCTCAAAGCAAGATTTAAACCTTATAGCTAATTATATTTACCAGAAACAATTAGATATTATTAAAAAAGAAATTAGAGCATTTATGAATAATCTTATTGTAAGAT
>CAYNEU010000296.1:0-2785 GCA_964396275.1 uncultured archaeon
AAATTTGCCCCAGAACAAAATGTTCCATTAGATCCCCACAATACAGCAACTAAAGCATTATCATCCTTTTCAAAATCTCTGAAGGCATCTGCTAGTTGTTTAGCAGTTTGACCATCCACAGCATTTTTCACTTCAGGATTATCGATGATTATGGTATAAATTGGATATTTTATTTCCACCTTAATTGGCATAAAATAAGATAATGTTGGAAATATTAAAATTCTAGCCAATTAATACCAAAATATGTTTACACCAAATTTATAAATACTTAGTTGAAAAATTAATAATCTATACCAAAAAAAATAAATTTGAATTGTGTTTAATATGCCTAAAAAAATTACTGGAGAGAGTTTTAAACCAAAAGCACTAAAAGCTGCTGAGAAATATTTCAAAAATGTACATATGTCTCAAGAACAGCACATAATATTTAATGAATTTGTAAAAATTGTTCTTAAGTATATAAAAATGGATGAATTAGCCGCTAAAGGTATTGGCTGGCGAGCTGTAAGTAAGTGGCAATTAAAACATAAAAGAGATCTTTTAGGATTGGAACATGAAACACCTGATGAGAGAATTAAATCGATTGATCAGTTATTAAACATAGTTAAAGATGAATTAATCAAAATTTTAGAAGATCCTAACGAGAAATCTTTAGTTGATATAGCAATAGCGGATATTTTGGAATTTTACAGAAAAGAATTTGCTTACCGATAAATATAATTGGAAATGAACTATAAAGGAATTTTAGAAGTTCTCATAATACTTTCCATTTTGATTTCTTGAAATTGATGTTTTTCTATTATTAGAATATATTTTCTAAGTTATGTTTTAGACTTATTAAATTAAAGTACTTTTTTTAATAACTCGGATTAAATCAAATACTACGCCTACTTTAATTTTGAATGACTGTTCATTCAAAGTTTTTAATTTATTTGATAAATTTCTTTATACCTTAACAATTCCCCATAAAAATCAAATTTAATATACGATTTATACTAATATTAGCGAATTGGTTAAACTTATATATGATGCTGATTATTCAACTTGATCTCTATTAAATCAAATAAACATTAGATTGAATAGATGTTCAATTATTAAAAAATAACGAAAAATTTAATAATAAAAGGTCGGAAAATATGGTTATAAAAACAAACATAACTGAAATGCTTGGAATTAAACATCCTATTGTAGCTGCACCAATGGGACCTTTTTACACAACAAAACTAACAATTGCTGTCTCAGAGGCTGGTGGATTAGGTGTTCTAAGCCACGTAACATTAAGTGAAGGAATCACCTTAAATCAAATGAAGGAAAGTATGAAAACTGTCGTTGAGTTTACTGATAAACCTTTTGGACTAAATATTAGAACAGCAGCATTACAACCTGATGCGATAAAACTATGTAGGCAAATTCCAAGGTTTATAATGGACAATCCAAAAATTAAAGAACAATGTACTTACTTAATTACAAGCGCAGGATCTCCAAAAATATTATATAACAAGTTTTTTAAGGCACTAAAAGAAACATCAAACATCAAACATTTTCATGTTATACCTTCTTTAAAGCTAGCTAAAAAAGTGATAAAAGATGGTGTTGATGGAATAGTCGCAACCGGACATGAAGGTGGAGGACATCAATCATATGAAAATACAAGCACTTTAATTCTCTTACAACAAATTAGACAAGAATTCCCAGAAATCCCTATGATAGCTTGTGGAGGTTATGCTACTGGAGAAGGATTAGCTTCAGCTTTAGCTATGGGTGCAGGGGCAATTGCTATGGGAACAAGACTCATTGCGTCAAGAGAATGTGAATTTCATGAAAATTACAAAAATAAGGTTAAAAATTCAACTATCTCTGATACTAAATTAGTTACAGGAGTTTTTGGGCCTGCTAGAGTATTGAAGAATACTTATACGGAAAGCGCTACTATTGTTTTAAACAAAACAGAAAAGAGAGCTGAAGAAACCTCTATCTCAGTAATAAGAGACGATGTAATAAAATTAGAGAAGGCATATAAAGGAGATGTTAATAATGGTATTGTTCTTTTAGGACAGAGTTGTGGGCTGGTAGAGGAAATTGAGAGTGTATCAGATATAATTAATTCAATTGTACATAGTGCTGAGAAATGTCTAAAAACTGCATATTACATGGTAAATTGAAATATTGTTAAAAATGAAGGAGAATTTTAAAAATGACTGAATCTATAGTAGCATCAATATTTCAAATAAATAATATCGCAGAAATAAATAGTTTGAGTTTATTCGATTATGAAAATTCTATCATTAATTATTTTAGTGATAATAATAGTTCAAACTTTTACCAGCAATATTTTAAATGGTTTAATCATTTTAAATTTGAAAAAACCAATACTTTTTTCTTAAAGGATTTTGAAAAATGGTTTCGTGATTTTTTTTTTTAAATTTGAAATTTAAATCGAAAAAAAGGTAGAAGTATTGAAATGTAAGAAAAAAATTGGATTATAGATTTATTTTTAGTTTTATTATTTAAAATTTATTATCTTTAATTTAAGCTTGTTTACTTCATTAAGATATATATTTGAAGCTATAAATGATGGTTCATTCTCTTCTTTTTGCTGCAAAATCTTGATTTTTAATTTATAAGCGTTAATAAGTATTTCTGAACTTATTTTTTCTGTTGCATTAATAATTACATCAAGAATATGAAGAGCAAGTTGCAACCTTCCCTCCGCAAATAGCTTTTTAGCTCGTATATAATATTTCTCAACATCACAAATTTTTAAAAATTCGTTAGCAATTTCACT
>CAYNEU010000297.1:0-6932 GCA_964396275.1 uncultured archaeon
TCCAATACTATTGCTCTTATACCATGTATCGCTAACATCATAGCAGGTCTTCCCCCTACATTCGCTTCCTTTATCCCATTAGTCAATGGACTTTTCGCCCCTACTGATGTGCGAGCAGAACAAGGAAATGGACTACCACCAAGAAGACCATTAGCAATAATTAATTTGCTTTCCCTACTTAAGGGATTACATAATGGAGGAACATCATCATAAATAATTTGGGAACTTAAACCTCTACCACCAAGCAAGAAATATTTTGAATCTGGTGTTATTTCTTTATATTGAATATTAGCATTTTTAACGTTTATTCGTGCAATTTTCATAATATCAAATAATAACTGAGAATATTTTATTTTTTCTCTTATTTTGAATTATTTAAAAGGATTTTTTTCCTTTAAGATTTTATCTTGATATTCCTTTAAAGGAGGAGGACACAATCCTTTTTCTGTTGCCTCTTTTTTTAAAGCTTTAATAATATCACCCAAATTTAATGAAATTGGGCACCAATGATAGCAATTTTCACAACCTGTACAAAGAAATATACCATCTTTCACAGCAGCTTCAATTCCATTGTGAATATAATCTCTAATAATCGCTGTTGAACCAATACCATATTTTGAAGCATAAATATTGCCAAATGCCCTAGACGCAGTACATACATAGTTGCATGTTCGACAGCCAATGCATTTTAGAAATTCTTTATGTAAAAGGTCTTCCTTTAAGGCTTTTGTTCGCCAATCATCAACTAGTATTACAACAACTTCTTTTGCTCCATACATTCCTATTACGCTTTTTCCTTGAATGTCAGATGTATTTGAAGGGCCAGATATTAGACTAATATAATTGAATGAGACATTATTAATTCTTGATTGTAATTTTGTAACTAAAACGGCATCTAATAATGTGGGAACAATTTTAGTTATACCACAAACAACAATGTGTTTTTCCGTTGCTCTTGTAAGTAAACTTATGTTACCTTCATTTTCCCCCAAAACAATGGTACCATCTTCAGCAGATATTGCATTTGCGGATGTTAAAGAAATTTTCACATTATTTAATAATTCTTTTCTATAAGTCTTTCTAAAGAAATCTACGATCGCTTGTGCTTTAGGTTCAAGTTCAACATTGTAAACCTCCTTGATCTTTGCGACGATTTCCTCTTCGGTAAAATGTGCTCCAGGTCCTATCTGAAAACTTGGTAATTCATATTCGAATAATTGAACAAGAACATCCCCCAAATCTGTTTCTTTTATTTTAATATTGTTTTCTTTTAATACATCTATTATTCCAATATCTTTAGCTTCATTTGATTTCGATTTATATATGACTTTTTGATCACCTAATTCTTCCATAAATAATTTTTGAGCTTCCTCGTTTGTTTTGGCATAAAGTACTTTAAAATTCTGTTTCCTCATAATATCAATGCATTTATCTACATATTCATCCATATTGTCTACGAAATCTTCTCTGATTTTAATTAATACATCCCGATATTTATCCACAAATTCTCTGCTTGAATCATTATATAAATATCTTAAATCATGTTGCCTAGACTTTATGGAGCATGCTAATTTCCAAAAATCGCTAAACTTTTTTTCCAGAGTTCCGTCAGTTTTAACTTTCTCGATATTTTCCTTTACATTTTCATAATATATTTCTCCCCTTTCACTCAACTAATGGATCTACTCCTTCTATTATTTTAATAATAAAATCTTCAAATTTTAGGACAGTTTTTCTGATTTGATTGTCATCCTTTATACGTTTAAATGCCGTATAACAGAAGGGACAGGCAGTAATTAAGGCCTTTCCTCTTTTTAACTGGTCAAAAATTAATTTAGAATTGTGATCACTATTTTCTTTAAAAATGGAATATACTCCACCCCCCGCACCACAACAAATACTATTAGTTTTATTATTATCTAATTCTTCCAATTCTACATTTTCAATAGAATTAAAGATAATTCTTGGTTCTTCAATTATTGGTTTCTCTGCATTTCTTAGATGACAAGCATCGTGATAACTTACTTTTAATAACTTACCAGAATGTTTTAGATTTAATCTCTCAAGATTCTCTGGTTGAGCGATAAATTGAAGTATATGTTTGATTTCTATTTTAAAGTCATTTCCTAAATATAAAGGATAAAATCTGCTTAGGTAATTATAACAACCTGCGCAAATTGTTACAATCTCAGAAACCTCGTTTAGCTTAAACCATTTATTCACAAACTTAACATGTTCTTTTAAATCTGTTTCACTTGCAGTATTAAATGCTAATGCACCACAACAAGGAGTATTATCAATCACTTCAAACTCTTGATCTAATGTTTCTATAATTTTAAGAGCATTAGCACATGTATCTTTATATTTAGAATTTGACATGCACCCGAAGAAGATTAATTTTGTCATAGTTAGATTAAATTATAAGGTTAAAAAAAAATTTAACTTTATTTTATTTAAGCTTATAGCCAATTATACTTAATATTAAATTAATCGAAATTTATAATATCTAAAGTATTTAATAACCTAATTGAAATACTAAGTGAGTTGATTATAATTCCAAAATTGTTGGAAAATGAAGAAAAGAAATTCTCACTATTTCTTAATAAAGATCGATGCGGAGGATGTCAAATGTGCATTTCTGTATGTCCAACTGGTATTTTAGAGCTCAGTAATGAATTGAATATGCGTATTGCCTATATCCCTCGAGTAAAAGAAGGAAAAGCAAACTATTGTACGGCTTGTAGAAGATGTGAATTTGGTTGTCCTGATTGGTGTATTTATATTCTTGATGAAAAAGAAAAAAAGACTGAAAAAGCTAAAACATAAGGATGTGAGAAAAAAGTGAGTACAAAGAATAGTAAAAGGTATTTACCAGAAGGGAAATACGTTATGATGGGGAATGTTGCAATGTCAGAAGGAGCATTAGCTGCAGGTTTGAGTTTTTTTGGAGGATATCCAATAACTCCCTCAACTGAAGTTATTGAACATCTCACCAAACGATTACCAGAAATTGGAGGAAGTTGTATTCAAATGGAAGACGAATTAGCATCAATAAATGCTGTCTTAGGGGCATCTTTAGCTGGTGCAAAAGCAATGACAGCAACTTCTGGACCCGGTCTTTCTTTAATGGTCGAGACGATATCAATGGCAGCAAATCTTGAAATTCCTTTTGTCTTATGTGATGTACAACGCGTTGGTCCTGGCAGTCATGGACCCGTAACTTCACCCCATCACAATGATTTAGGATTAATACGTTTTGCGGGTCATGGAGAATTTCAAGTGATCGCATTAGCACCTATGAACTGCCAAGAACTCTATGATTTAACTATAATGGCATTTAATTTTGCTGAATCTTATCGATGTCCTGTATTTATTATCTCTGACGCTTATTTAGGGCATCTTCATGAACCTATTTACATTCCTCCAAAAGAAGAGTTAATTAAAAGAGTCATTAACCGTGAATTACCTCAAGATTATACCTATAAGTACTCTTATAAGGATGATATAACCGGAGAATATATTATACCCAAACCTCCAATAGTTGGTACAGACTATTTTCCACCTATGTCTCTCCATCTACCTCATAATAGTGCAGGACTTCCAACATCTAATGCATTAGCATTCATGGAAATGTTAATTGAAAAGGTTAAGTCTAATATAGATAAGATTTCAATAACCGAAGAATATAAATTAGAGGATGCGGATATCATTATCATTGCGTATGGTCTACCTGTTAGGTCTAGTTATCATGCAGTTGATATGGCAAGGGAACAGGGAATAAAAGTAGGAATATTTAGATTAATAACAGTCTGGCCCTTTCCTGATGAAAAAGTAAAGAGGGTTGTAAAAAATGCTAAGGCTATTATTATACCTGAATTAAACTATACGGGTTTTATAGCAGAACAAGTGGAAAGAGTTAAAAAACTCGAAACTCCAATATTTAAAATTCCTAAGGTAGGCGTTTTTCATCATCCAGATGATATATTAAATGTTATTAAGGAGGTATCAAAATAATGTCTGACTTAGGTCCACGATATCCAACTGAGAAACCGGATCATCCATATGTCCAGTTTTCAATGGGGGGATATCTTTATGGTAAGTATAATTCCCTTTTTTGTGCGGGATGCGGATATGGTATAATTGGGCATCTTTTTACTCGTGTTTTTGAAGATGAAAAATTAGATCCTAAATTATTTCCATTAATTATTGGTATTGGTTGTTATACACAATTAGTAACATTAGTACATCATACCTCTCAAAAGATTTTTACGCTTCACGGTCGAGCACCAGCAATAGCTACAGGTATGAAAATGGCAAATCCTAAATTAAAACCTATTATATTTACAGGGGATGGAGATTGTTTAGGAATTGGTGGAAATCATTTTATTCATATTTGCCGTAGAAACCTCGATTGTGTTATGCTTATCTTTAATAACAGCATATATGGTATGACAGGGGGTCAAGGTGCTCCAACCACATTATATGGAGCAAAAAGCACAACTGCACCTTACAAGACGTTTGAAAATAGAAGTGATGCTATGAAACTAGCTTTGGCTGCGGGTGCAACATATATCGCTAGAACTACGGTAGCACACCCACGAACTTTAATGAAATACTTTAGAAAAGCTTTAGACCATAAGGGAACTTCTGTGATTGAAGTAATTACCCCTTGCCTAACATATTTTGGGAGTAAAAATCTCGATAGTCTAGGTGCTGAAAATTTAGGTATCCAGGGTAGTAAAATGGATACTGGAGGAAAAATGATTGATTGGATAAAAAGGAATACTGTAAGAAAAAACCAAGCGCCATTCATGGATGAAGCTGAACTATTTAATAGATATATTATAGGCGAATTTCGCTATGATACTGAGAAAACCGAATACTCAGAAGAGTATGCTAGGATTCAGAAAATGGCAATGGGAGAAGATTGAATATGAGTAGATATGAGGTTAGGATTGTAGGATTTGGGGGTCAAGGAGTAATAACTCTCTCAAAAATGATAATTACTGCAAGTTCATTATTTGATAATCTAGCAGCAACACAGACTGAAGCTTATAGCTCATCTGCGCGCGGAGGAAAGTGCTGGGCAGAAATAGTTATAGACTTAGATAGAAATGTTAAATCCATAGATTATCCAAAAGCAATGAAACCATATGATTTTCTTATTATACTTTCAGAAGAAGCCGCCAACGACGTAAAGCCAGATGATCTTAAAAAGAATAAAAATTCTGGATTTTTAATCTGGGATACTTCAACAATACAAAGATTTCGATCTTTAAAACGAATTGATAAAGTTATTGGAATGCCTATTCAGAAAATGGCAGTAGAAAAATTTGGAAATATGGTTTTTGGAAATTCAATATTATTTGGAGCGTTTACTATCCTTTCAGGCATTTTTTCTGAAGAATCTGCCATTGAAACCATTAAAAAATTTGTGCCTAGTTCTACTCTTGAAAACAATTTAGAAGCATATGAATTAGGAAAACAAGAAGCAAAAGAATTCCTTAACCAATTAAAGGAGGGGAAAAACTAGGTATGTTTATAAATAAAATACAAAAGGGTTGGAAAGAATTAGAATCTGAAGTGATTAACTCTGGAAAATGTGTCTTTTGTGGTGCCTGCGGAGCCTTCTGTGATAATATTAAATTTGATATGATAAAGGAAATCCCGAAAGAAGATGGTTCATGTAAAGATGCTAATACTTGTAGAGATGGATTCGGAATTTGCTATAATTTATGCTCTAAAACCGAGATCGAACAATATCCACTATCTTTATTGGATAAGTGGGTGTTTGAGAAAAAGCATGATAAAATTCTTGGTCATTATATAGATATTCTATCCGTTAAGCTAACAGATAAAGCTTCAGAAAAGATTCCTCTTGGAGCAGGGCCCTTAACTGGTTTATTATGGGTCGCTATGGAAAAGAAATTAATAGACGCAGCAATCATAACTGATAAGGACGTAAATTATAACCCTATTCCTAAAATTGCAGAGTCTTCAAGTGAACTATTTAAGGGAATTGGGTACAAACCCTCTCAAGGACCTATTCTTTCATTACTAGGGGAAGTAATTAATCGAGAATTTACTGATATAGCAGTTGTAGGAACACCATGTCAAATACAAGCATTGAGAAAGTTACAAAATCATCCAGGTTTTGATTTTGAAGCTTATGATTTGGTAAAATTAGCAATAGGAACCTTCTGTACAGGAACCTTCTACAATCAAATTCTTGAAGAAATCTATAAAGATTATAATATTAATAGACAAGAAATTCTAAATATAAGAACTGATAGAGATCATTTTAATCTCTTAATAAAATCAGATTCAAAAGTGACTAAAATTCCATTAAATTACCTCTATGATAGAGCTATTAGAAAAGCTTGCTTTTCATGTTCAGATTATACGGCATCGTTTGCAGATATTTCAGTAGGAGAGTTCGGGAGTGAATCTGGCTGGAATACTATTATTATTCGAACAAATAGAGGTAAAGAAGTATTTGATTTAGCTTTAGAACAAGGAATTATTGAAGCAAAGCCACTTGATAAAGATAATAAAGAACTTATCTTGGATTTAACAAGAACTAAAACGGATATTGTAAATATTGAGTCTATTATCGATCATTCTCCCGATATAAAAAGTTTTTTAATTAGAAATCAGAACATTGCGAGAGCTTATCGTCCAGGAATGTTTGTTATCTTATGGATACCTGATTTTGATTTTTTGCCAATGTCAATTTCTAAAATTGATGGAAATCTTATTGAAATTACAGTCCAAAAAGTAGGTGAAGGCACATCAAAATTATTTGAAATGAATAAAGGAGATACTATTGGGATTAGAGGTCCTTTCGGAAATTCATTTAATTACGAGGATGCAAATAATATTTTAATTGTAGGAGGAGGCATGGGAATTGCAGCTCTAACAACCTTAATAGA
>CAYNEU010000298.1:0-2869 GCA_964396275.1 uncultured archaeon
GTCTAATTAAAGAAATACCGGGAAAAGCAGCAGAATCTATTCTAGTTGCTATGGAAAGAGCTAACTTAGCACCACCATCAAAATGTCGATCCGGTGAGTGCGGATTTTGTCGCTCGGTACTTCTTTCAGGTCGTATTTATGTAAGTCCTATAAATGACTCAAGGAGAAGTGCTGATAAGCTATTTAATTACTTCTATCCTTGCTCATCTTATCCGATATCTGATCTTAAGATTGAAGTTCCAAGAAAATTATAAAAATTGTAGGAAATTAAAGGAAACAAGTGTTAATCTATTTCCGATAGTCTACCCGAGGGAGTTTATTAATTGGGTAAGGTAAATAAGCGTCATCAGGAATCGGATCAATATAAAAGTGTCGGAAGTTTTTGTCTTGCATTCGGCAGAATGGACTTCGGTGATTGTAAGCTGGATGTTTAACCATTCGCATCCATATCTTTTTCAAGGATTCATTACGTACATTTCCAAAAGAAAGTGGTGAGAAATCACAGGGAGAAATATCCCCATAAGCAGAAGCGTAAAATTGAATATTTGCTGCTAGACAGCCTATCCCAGAAAGATATGCTTCCACAGAATTCTGCCATGCTTGAGATGACAATGGTGGTACAATTTTATTTCTAAACGCCTCCGCCGAGTATTTATGTAGCTCATCCCTTAATTTAAATGTTAACATTTCACTTGTATCATGGATCATTTTC
Source organism: uncultured archaeon (assembly GCA_964396275.1). Taxonomy (GTDB): domain Archaea; phylum Asgardarchaeota; class Lokiarchaeia; order Sigyniarchaeales; family SOKP01; genus Loki-b32. The sequence continues at coordinate 713 of CAYNEU010000298.1, forward strand.
CCTGTAGGTACACAATCAAAAAGGATGATATTATGAAGTCCTAGTTCTTTTGCATATTCATGCAGCCTTTTATAAATTCCTTTTTCTGTACCTGAACGAGTAGCATAAGAAGAAAATCCTGCAAAAATCCCTTTTGATTTTGCCTTCAAAAGACCTTTGATTCCAGTCTCGAATAATCCAGGCACACCTCTTAATTCATTATGTTCTTCAGGATCAGGTGAATCTATACTTAAAAATAACGAATAGAGGCCTGCTTCAGCCAATTTGTCTACATTTTCATCTGTAAGGTATCTTCCATTTGTAAACAAAATTGGCATCGCTTTTTTTTTATCTACATAAGAAATAAGCTCGAAAAGGTCTTCACGTAATAAAGGTTCTCCCCCTGTAAATGCAATAATAGTTACTCCTAATTTCTGAGAATCATCTATTAGTTTTTTAGCTTCTTCTTCAGTAAGTTCTTTCTGATCTGTTTTGAAATGCCTTCCAGCACTACAATGAACACATTTACATTGACATCGATAAGTCACCGCAAAAGTCATCGCAATTGGAGTAGGATATGACATTAATTGGGATTTTACTAATCCTTTTAAAGCCCGTATCATCGGCCGACTTCCCACAGGTGGGGCAAAAGTATTTGAAACCACTTTTCCTTTCCACCTCCCAACTTCCATATTTTTATAGAAATTAGATTGTAAGAGAATCATAAAAATAAGCCGATAAATACTCAACCTATCAAGAAGAGGATTGAGAATCCCTGAACCAACAACCTGACCCGAATCAAGCTTTTTATAACTTATGAGATTTCTCCCAAAGAGTTTTAAAAAAACTTGTTCAATTTCCATTGATATTTCGCTCCTTAAAGTTATTTTTTTTTTAAATTAAAAATTTTTATGAAAGGTTTAAAACAATGACTATCTTGATTTTATTTTGTTTAAAAACCTATTTATTTAATTAAATAATTTCATGTCTTATTTAAGCTTAAGAATATTTAAAAATTTTGTAAAAAAAATTTATCTTTTTATTTAGTTGATAAAAAATGGGTATTATCAAATCTCTCACTCTGATAAAAATTTAATAAAATATAATTAGGATTGTTAACTAATTCTTAAAAATAGATTATTTAAAAAACAAAAAATTAATTTTTGTGATTAATATGGATTTTTCCTTAACTGAAAAACAAAAAATGTTAAAAAAAATAACGAGAGATTTTGCTGAGGAATATATTGTACCTATAGCAAAGGAAAGTGATGAGAAGCAAGAATTAGATGCAACTGCTTTCAAAAAAATGCAAGAAATGAATTATTTTGGTATTTGCCTTCCAGAAGAATATGGAGGAGCTGGACTTCACAATGATACAATAGGCTTTAGTATTGTCATTGAAGAAATTGGCCGTGCAGATGCAGCTTGTGGAATTATCATCGCTGTACATAATGGTGTTGTCGCTTACCCTATTTATAAATATGGAACTAAAGACCAAAAACAAAGATTTCTAGAAGATCTGGCGAAAGGTAACAAAGTGGGAGCTTTTTGTTTAACTGAGGCAAATGCAGGTTCAGATGCGGGAGGTGTTCAATTAAGCGCAGTTAAAGATGGTGATGAATATATATTAAATGGGACTAAGATATTCGCTACCTCTGGAGGCATTGCTAAAACATTATTAGTAGCAGCGAAAACAGGTGAAAAAGATAGTAGAAAACAAATGACAGTTTTTATTGTGGATGGGGATAGCCCTGGTTATTCTGTTGGAGTAAAAGAAGACAAATTAGGAGTTAGGGCATCAAATACTTCAGAGCTTGTGTTCGAAGATGTTCGAGTACCCCAAGAGAATATTTTAGGAAAATTTGGAGAAGGTTTTAAAATGTCAATGAAAATCTTAGATTTCGGTAGAATAGGTATTGCAGCTCAATGTGTGGGTTTAGGACAAGCAGCGCTAGAAGCTTCAGTCAAATATTCAAATGAAAGAGTCCAGTTCGGAAAACCTATAGGAAGATTCCAGGGAATACAATGGAAAATAGCAGATATGGCTTGTGCTGTGGAATCCGCTCGTTTATTCACATATAAAGCAGCATACTTACACGATAACGGAGAAGATTTTATAATGGCTAGTTCAATGGCGAAATTAGTAGCCTCTGAAGCAGCAATGCAAGCAGCTCATGG
>CAYNEU010000299.1:0-2576 GCA_964396275.1 uncultured archaeon
AATCCCTCTGTTAATTCGTCTCTAAACAAATTAATAGTCTGATTCTGAGGAAATTTACAAAGAAAAAATTGAGTGTCAAATCTAATAGGAGATGACTTAGGAGTGATTAATCTTCCAAAATACTTCAAATGATTCGCAGCATAATAAAGATTTTCCTTTGTTAAAATACTTGTCATAGTTTCTCCATCCTTTTGAAGCTCGCCTTGATAATTTTTAAATTTCGTGCCATTTTCTCTATTTATTTCAATAAGATCTTCCCTATCCTTTCTTGCAATTAGAATCCCTGTTTCCTCAAATAGTTCGCGGATTGCAATTATCCAAAGATCAGACGGTTCATCACATACTTCTTTTACAGTATTTAATATCTCTCTATCAGGTCCGATTATTCTTGCTCTTGATTCTAAACTCATATCCTGCGCTTCAATCCCACCACCTGGGAATACATGATGTGCACTCATAAACCTTGCATTTTCATGCCGCTTGACCATGAATACTTCAAATTCACAATCATCATCAGATTCTAAATCTGGTACTTGCTCACGCAATAGTACTACAGTTGCAGCAATTTTAGGTTCAACAGGCATTTTTTTGACTTTACTTTAATCAAATTCCATATAATTAACCAAAATCAAGAATGAATTTTGGACCTAGCGGGAATTGAACCCGCGGCCTTTCGCATGCCAAGCGAACGATCTTCCACTAATCCATAGGCCCAATATTATGTATAATTAAACACTCCCAAATAATTAAATTTTATTATTTTGAGATTATAGATGTGGGTTTCTACTAAAATAAATGCTGTTTTAGAAAAATTCAGCACTCACTGAGTTAAAATCTTTTTCTTTTATAAGGATCCAATAAAAATATTAGACAAAAATTAAATTATAGGAAATTACAATTATGAAAATTAATGGAGAAAAAACAATCTTGGGTATAGATATTAAAACCGCAGAACAATTTATTGAAGATGTTTGTGATAGGATAAATGGAGTATTTGAGAAATTAGAAGAATTTGAGGATGAGACGATGCAGTTAGGGATTTTAATTGGTTTTATGAATGGATTAGCCGGGAGATTAAATCGAGTATGTGAAAGATGATTTATGTGATAGATCGAATATCACATATAATACTGCATTGGAAAGAAGATGAAATGAAGTTTTTTTGAAAAATTTAACCAAGGATCTTTCTGTTCAAATTTAAAAAAAAAGATATTTATATTAATTCATCTTTCGTTTTATTTGAAATCCGTAATTATATTGACTCATAAAAATATAAAAGGGCTTATCATGTTAGACATGAAAAAAGAAGAACTCTGCTACATGTCTGCGTTTGAAATGGCAGAAAAAATAAAAAAACAAGAACTATCTTCTGAAGAAATAACTGAAATAATTATTGAGAGAATAGAAAAAATTAATCCGATAATTAATGTTTATTGTACACCTACGTTTGAGTTAGCTCGAGAGACTGCAAAAAAAGCTGATAAGGCTGTAAAGGATGGAGAAAAATTAGGATTATTACACGGAATACCTACTTCTATAAAGGATGAAACAGAAACCAAGGGGATTAGAACCACTTATGGTAGCTATTTATTCGAGAATAATGTTCCGAGAGAGGATGCGGCTGTAGTTAGAAGGCTAAAGGATGCGGGTATTGTCATTTTGGGAAAAACTAATACACCTTCTTTTGGATATAAAGGAGAAACAGACAACTTGATTTTTGGGGTTACTAAGAATCCTTGGAATTTAGAAAGAACCACAGGAGGGTCTAGTGGTGGTCCTGCTGGTGCTGTAGCTTCAGGATTAGGTCCAATTGGTATGGGTTCCGATGGAGGAGGATCTATTAGGATTCCTAGTTCTTTTTGTGGACTGTATGGTCTTAAATCCACTTATGGACGAGTCCCCCAAAGTACTATGAAATTAATGGGATATCTTGGTACATTTGTTCATAAAGGACCTCTTGTTAGATATGTAAAAGATGCTGCTTTAGTATTGGATATAATTGCAGGTCAAGATGATTCAGACAGATATTCTGTCCCAAAACCAAACTATAGCTATGTAGAAAAGCTTGATGAAAAACCAACTAATTTGAGGATAGGATATTCATTAGATTTGGGATTTGCAGAAGCTCTTGATCCAGAAGTAGAGAAATCTGTTCTGGATGGAATTCAAAAGTTCGAAGAATTCGGTTGGTCTATAGAAAAGAGTAGAATAAGATTGAAGAATCCTGAATCTATATTTATGACTATCTGGGGTTCAGGATTTGCTTATACTCTTGGTCCGTATTTAGAACATGCTAAAGAAAAGATGGATCCTAGTCTTGTCGAACTGATAAATCTTGGCTTAAGCTTTTCTGCAAAAGATATAAAGATAGCAGAAGTACAAAGAGAAATGATTTATGATGAAATTTGTAAAGCGTTTAAAAAAATTGATATTTTAATAACCCCAACTCTGGCATGTCCTGCTTTTGAATTAGGTAAATCACAAGTAAACATGGAAACAATGACCACTGATATAATTATTGATGGAAAAAATATGTCATCAACGGGCTGGTTGCCTTTTACTTATCCGTTTAATGC
>CAYNEU010000300.1:0-4810 GCA_964396275.1 uncultured archaeon
TTTAAAATCCCTAATAAGTGAGAGAATTGAGAATGATATGGCTACTAGATCAAATTTTGAATTTTCATCCGAACGTAAAAATTTGATAAAAGATCCGAATCTTAAAAAGAGACTCCAGTTAGGTATCTCAAAATTAAGAGAAAAAATGCTTCTTAATGAAACAATGGAAAGAATCATTCGAGAAAATTCAAATATTTTAGCATAATTTTATAATTATTTCCTTTAATCATGTCAGAATCACATTTAGAACGGAAAAAAAAATTGGATCTTAAAAAGAAAAAAATCCGAGCTTTTTTTTTATCTATTGAAACAAAAAAGAAGAAAAAGTTGGAGGTTGACAAAGCTGCAGAAGAACTCTATCAAGATGGCATGGTTTATATCCAAATGAGGCTTCCTGTAGAGAAAATTACTGAAGAATTTGAGGGTAAATTAAAAGATAAAATAGAACATAACATTATTAAAGCGAAAATCAGAGAAGCAACCGATAGTGATTTAGAAACTTTAAAGAACATTTATAATCGTGCCTGGCTACTTTCTAATACTCCATACAGGCCAATAACTAAAACCGATTTGAAAAAACTCCTTGATTATCCTGACACTGTTTTTCTTATTGCAAAAGTGTATGGTATTGATGCGGCATTTGTACTTTTAGATTTTGAAGGGGAAAATAAAGAGATAGCTGTAATTGCTGCTTTAGCCGTTATCCCCCGCTTCCAAAGAAAAGGGGTTGGCACCATTATAGGAATGTCGGCATGGAGTTTTTTAAAGCAGAATTATAGTAATGTTAAAGAAGTAAGAGCAGAGGTATATAAAGACAACGTTGTTTCATATTCTTTTATTAAAGGGATTGGATTTGAAGAATTTGATAGGAAAGTTTATAAGAAAGAAGATTTCGAGATTACAAGTGATTAACAATCTCTATTAAAAGAAATAAAGTACATTTTCTCATATAACTTTTATCTTAAAATTTTAATGATTTTATTTTTTCATTTAATAATTCAGTACTATATTCATCTTTAATTTTCTGATAGTAATTCCGAGCCTTTTCGAAATATAAGATGGCATTTTCAATCAGTCTCTTATTAAGATAAATATCACCCAATTTATGAAGAATTAAAGCACTTTCTTTGATATATGCCAAATCTTCATAAATATCCAATGCTTCTTCAAAGAAGTTTATTGCTTTTATCGTGTCTTCTTCAAACTCTAAAAATATATTTCCTATTTTGAATTTAAGCTCAGCATTTTTGATGTTATCACCAAATTTAAAAAAGATTTCACATGCTAGTTCATAATATTCAATTGCCCTTTCAATATCTCCCTTAGATATATATAACTTTGCTAAGTTTTCTAATATCTCACCCTCTTTAATATTATCACTTATCTCAAAAATACGAACAGCTTCTAAGCTTTGTATAAATAAGTTTTCCGCTTTAGTACTATTATCCCTTAAAATGTATATTTTACCAAGATATAAATAACATTCCCATTCTAATTTTGCTTTAATAAAAACCGAAATATTTTCTCCTATTTTTTTAATTAACTCTAATGCTTCATTGAGGTGTTGAGACGATTCATCATAGTCCTCTCCTATAATATAATACAACTTTCCATACTTTATTTCTGTTTGAATTATCCCATAAACATCCTCATTCTCTTTGAAGAATTCTGAATTTTTCTCTAAAATTTTTTTAATTCGGTCATAATCATGTAGTAAATAAAGAACTTCCACCAAATTACTAGAAGATTTTATCTCATCAAATATTAAATTTTCTTGTTGAGATAGTTGAAATGCCTCTTGATAATAATTATATGATTGTTCTAAATCTTTAATTATAAAATATACATTTCCAAGATTGTTTAATATCTTTATGATTTTACTTATATCGTTTAAACCTTTGAGAATTTCTAGAGATCTATTGAAATTGTAAATAGCTTGGTCAAAAAATCCATTATCTTCTTGAATTATTCCTATTTCATTATAGCAAATTGCGATATTAAGTAAATCGTTTTCCACTTTAAAATTTTTTAAAGCTAATTCAAGATTTTTTAATGCTTCAGATAAATCTCTTTTTTTATAATATAAACTTGATTTCTCTAATAATAATGTTCCAGATATTGGTTCTCCTAGAACTTCTTTACTCTCTAACGTATCATCAATTTTTTTAATTTTTTTATCGATTTCTTCATCTTTTATAACAATGTCATCAAATGTATCTTTTTCATCTTCCAATTCTAAATGATAAATCTCTGGCTCATCATAAGGAAATTTAACGTTTCTATCTAAAACATCTTCTAGATTTACAATTAAAGGTTTATTACAATTTCTACAATAAGACCAATGTTCTTCAATTGGGAATCCACAATAAGGGCATGTCTTCATACGTATAAGAAATTAAAAATATTTAAAATTAAAAAGAAAATAACTTTATTTATAATTATTTAAAATTATTTCTGAAAATAGAGATTTGAAATTCTAAGAGTTCTATATAAAAAGCTCAAATGATATTATGAATAATAGGTATCACTTCAGAGATCTCTCGAATCTCATAATCTGGTTTGATTGTCTTTAATTTTTTAGAGAATGAATCATTAAACCAAATGGTATGCATATTACATTCCTTAGCTCCTTTAACATCTGTTTCCAAAATATCTCCAATATGAACGGCATTTCTTGGATCACACTCGAGCTTTTTTAAAGCTGTATTGAATAATATTGGATGTGGTTTATAATACCCAATCTCATCAGAGAAAATCTTCACTTGAAAATATTGGAGAATATTATATTCCTGAAGTACCTTAACTATAATTCGTCCGGGTGTTATCCCCGTATTGGAAATGAGACCTATTTTATAATCTGAAGATAATTCTTCTAGTGTTTGTTTGGTTCCTTTTTTCAAAGAGGGAGGATCAATTAACATCACTTCTTCAAACTCTTTCTTAATTAGAGCTTTATCTTTTTTAGATAAATCGATTTTAAGAATTTTGAGCATCTTAAATATTCGATCTTCTGTATATATATGACAATTTCCTTCAAAATTACGTTTATGTAAATGAAGGCTAAATTTAAAAGCAGTTTCTACATCAATTTCAGACTGAGAAATACCTTTTTGATTCAAAAATTGAGTAAACCAGTGTAATCGCATCTCTGTATAAAATCTATTATTAAATATTGTGTTCCATAAATCAAATGTAATAACTTGAATCATATCTAACTTTTAGAGTGATTTATTTCTAAATACTTTTTGTAAAACAATATAATTAAGTATTTCTTTACAGTTTTGTAAAATCCCAATTTTTTTATATCTTTTATTCAAATCATATAAAAATTTATTCAAAATCCAAATTTAGGATGATATACCTTATGTATCAAGAAATATTGACACGTATAAAGATTTACAATAAGTAATAAAAGGGATCATTTTTTCTTTATCAAAAAAACATGCAATTAAAAAAAAGTGAGGTATATTGAACGCAAAATTATTCAAAAAAACTTTTCCTTACATTTGTAGTGAATGTAAGCAATTTTCTCATACTTTACACGATTTTTGTGATAAATGTGGTGCAGAGTCTTTAAGGAAAGCTAATAATGATGATTACAAAAATCATAATGGTTAAAAGCAGAAATAACATGATTGGTTATATAAAACAATTTTATTTCTTCTTAATGTAATTTGATTTTTACTTATTTTCAAATTTATCTAGTTCTTCAAGAATATTTTTATCCTGCAATCCTAGTGATTTTAAAAGAATCTTAAGTTGAATAATTGCATTCTCAGCGCTTAAATCTTTGGCAATATGTAATGCTCGAATAAACTGATTCTTTGCTTCCTTAATTCTTCCCAAATAAAATAGTGCTTCACCACAATAGCCAAGACCTTTAATAATTAATTCCGCATAATTTGCCTCAATTGCTACATTAGTCCCTTTCTTGAAATATTTTACTGCTTCTTCTAAGTTATATTCTTTCTTTTGAAGAATTCCCAAATTGAAATAAGTAGTGATAATTCCTTTACTATCTTTAATTTCTTTAAAAGCTTTTAATGTTTTCTTGTATAATTCTAAGATAACATCCCATTTTTCAATCTTTTCATGGATATAAATTAAATTTCCTAAACAATCTAATAAGTTATAAATGTCATTATTCTCTGAACAGATCGCACTACAATCTAAGAAAATGTCACAGGCTTCATCATATTGATTTAATTTTAAATAACTATTCCCAATTCCTTTTAAGCAAGTGATCTGTTCATGAGGTTGTTTTAATTCCTCATAAATATTATATGCTTTTTCGTAAGATTTGATAGATTTAATATAGTCACCTTCTTTATAATGTAAAGTGCCTAACACACCATAAACAGCTGCTTGGCCTAATCTATCTTTTTGTTTTTTAAAATGTTTTAAACAGATTATGTAATTTTTTTCTGAGTCTCTAAATTTCTCCAATTGTAATTGAATTAGAGCGATATCACTTAATTCTTTAATATAATTTGAATTTTTGCCAATTTCTTCTAACTCTTTTAAATTTTCCAACTTTTTATTTAAAAAATGTTGTAATTCCTCTTTTTTAAACTCAGATTCATTCTCTGTCATAAAAATAATTTAAAAAGTATATTTCCTTTATTTAATTCCTTATAATATATCTTCTAAAATCTTTGCAGAATCCTTTACATATTGAAAGCACTTTTTTTCAAAAAAATCATTTCGATCGTAGTATTCTTTTCCTTCGGGTGTATTAATATCACAATCAAGCAGTTCCTTACATATAATCGAGCCATGAATTTTTTGAAATCGATTTGAAAATTCTCTT
>CAYNEU010000301.1:0-2199 GCA_964396275.1 uncultured archaeon
TTATTGTACAAAAAGATGAAATTCACAATTTTTGAAATATTATTTAGATGAATATAAGCCTGTATCAAAAATTTCAATGAATTAATAGGATGGATTACCATGTATTGAATTTGGCTTTTTAAATCTTTTTTATTAACAATAATACTTATCATTTAATTATTTATGAGAAAAAACACAATTAAAGTAAACTTAAAAGCTCACTTGATAATAATGGTTTTTATTGGAAACATAAAGATGTTAAATTTGGTGAAATTGTCGAAGTGTAAATAATTTAAAAAAACTAAAAAAGAATTTGAAGAAGTTGCTGTATCTTTTAAAGGATCAGTAAAAGAAATTATTGATAAATTTAAATAAGTTATTTACTTATGTTTTTAATAATAAAGGTTGAGTTAAAATGAAATGGATGCCTAAATGGATAGGGAGTGTATATTCTAAATTTTGGGCCAATTTTGGAGAAAATACCTTCTATTTTAAGGATGCAGAAAAATTAGCCGGAAAATTAACTCCAAACTACTTAAGCGAAATAAAAAAAGCCCAAGCTTTATTTATATTTGAAAGAGAGGGAAGAAAAAGAGTATATCGACTTGTACCACCAAATTTATTTACTTATTTTCTATCAAATAAAATAGATTTAAGTTGGTTAAAGCAGGGTTCCTACGCCAACCTAATTTTAAAGATTCTTTTTACATTAAAAGAAAGTATTGGTCAAAATTTCTTATCTTTAGGTGTGTATGGTTCAGTTGCTAGAAATTCTGCTAAAAAAGAGAGCGATCTAGATATATTTCTATTATGCCAAGGTTTTCCTTTTAATCATGGAGATAGATTAGATTTATTAATAGAACTAAAAAAGATGAAAATTATTCAAGATGAGCTAAATTTTTTAAATAATAGGAGAATTTACCCCCGTATTAGTTTTTATCCTCGTTTAGTTTCTGAATTAAAAATGAGTTTTTTCACAATTGACATTGCTTTTGATATAAAAATCATCTATGATGATATGAATGTACTCCGAAGTTTTTTTTCAGATATTAGTAAAAGAATTAGAGAACAAGGTATTAAAAGAATATATTTAGATAAAGAACGATACTATTTAGATTTAAATATTAAATTTGGAGAGATTTTTGAATTTGAATAATAAAGACTTAGCGAAGGATTATCTTAAAGAAGCTAATTTTAGAGTAGAAACTGCTGAAAATGTAATTAATAAAAAAGCTTATGCTTATTGTGTTCGTCAATGTCAAGAAGCTGTTGAATTGGCTTTAAAAGGTGCTTTAAGACTTTTTGGTTTAGATTACCCTAAATGGCATGATATTGGTAACGTATTGACAAAAGAGAAAATTATATTCCCTGAAATATTTCAAAATGACATAACAAAGTTAGCATCAATTTCAAATTTACTAATGAACTATAGAGAACCCGCCATGTATGGAGATGAAAATAGCAGTAAAACACCTTCAAGCTTGTTTAATAAGGAAGTTGCTATGAAAGCCTTAAGTGATGCTAAATTCTGCTTAGAAACAGTCGCAAACATGTTTAAATTGTTTTGAAAAAAATGAAGATAAGTAGTAAATATTATACATTGATGTCTTTAATCAGAGTTCTTTAACATCAAAATTATTTCAGTGAATTTCTTCTCTAACTTATGTAATACTTTTTTATTGCTATAGGTTTTTAGAAGTTAAAATCTACTTTTCTGGAGAATTTAGGATAAGTTTAAGTAAATTTTTTTATCCTTTTTTTATAGAATTTTATTATAAATTATACAAACCCGTTAACAGAATCTAAAATAAGTTAAACTTATATTTAAAAAAATCCACACTAAAAAAAGATAGATCGTAAGAATTTATTTTTACACTATTACAGTTATTTTAGGTAACCTTAAAAATAAGAATTTTTACTTTAAGTGTAAATAATAAAAAGTTTTGCATTTTTTCAATCAAATTTTACTCTAAATCAATTAAGGAAATAAGAAGTAAAACCATAAGGGATGTTAGAAATGAGTATACCTCATTTAAAATCGGAAAAGAATTATCGAAAAATTGATAAAGAAATTGAAATGATTCTGGATTATATTCCAGGATTAATTTTTTATAAAGATAAGAAAAATAATTTCATTCGAGTAAATAAGTATGTCGCTGATGCCCATAAAGAGACTAAAGAAGCTATGGAGGGTAAAAGTCTATTCGAATTTTATCCAAA
>CAYNEU010000302.1:0-2275 GCA_964396275.1 uncultured archaeon
AGTTTTCCCCATTCCTGGTAAATCAAAATAAATACGACTATAATAATCTCTTTTTTGAAAAATAGGTTCCATACATCCCTTCATTAGACGGTGATCCGGTACAAATCCATGAATCATAAGAATTGGATGTCCTTCGCCATAAATTTCATAATAAATTTTTATATTTTCAAGATCACATTCCATTATATAATCAATTCTATTGCGTTATATTATGAAAACCCTTTATATTAAAAAAAAATTAGAGTAAGAGACTAAATCTTTTCTTTTTCTAATCTCTCTATTCTTTCTTGATGTAAAATTTTTAATTGTTGTTGTTGCTCAATGAAAATTTCATGATTAATTGGGAAGAATACAAAAACCAACAATCCTAGCAACGCCCCAAAAAGAGGCACGAATCCTACTAATGCTCTTAAACCTAAAAGTGCGGTTGGTGATTGGGTCTCTGCGTTTGAGTCAAAACCTGTTAAAAGCCCTACAATTATTAAAGTTATTCCTGAAAAAACCAATGATAATCTGGCAATTAATGTCAAAATTCCATAATATGACGCTTCTCGTCTTTTATTAGTTTTTAATTCATCATAATCTATTGCTGTACTAATAGCGGGTTCAGTCATAAGCATACCAGCAGCGCCTAGACCAGGAAAGATTGTAACAAAGATTAATACAATAAAATCATTTATAAGAAACAATGGCCATATTCCTAAAGAAAATATAATCATCGCAAGGAGTAATCCATATTTTGGTCCTTTTTTAGCATATATGTACCTCCAAAAAGGTACACTTATAAGGATTCCTATTGCTACTCCTGCAGCAGCAACACCTACTAAACCTTCATCTACTCCCAGAATAAATTTGGCATATAATGGAAGAACCATTATAGTTAATCCAAAACAAAAGTCAAGCAATGTATAAGTTAATGTAATTATTATAAATGGTTTATTTTTTAGTGTCTCTTTAAGTGCGGTAAATATTGGTAATGGTTCGTCAATTTGGTATTCCTCCCTTTCTTTTGATCCGAGAAGAGAAAGTAACATTGTTACTGGAATTGTGAGCCCCATTATAACACCTGCCAATTCCCATCCTATCGCATCTGCAATCATTGGAGGAATCATAATACCGATAAATGATGATATAAAAGCGATGGTATCTTTTATTGCGACCACTGTTGCTCTTTCTCCTTCTTCTTCATACATTTCGATATATAAAGCTGACCACCCCGTCATACAAAGCGTAAATCCAAGATCGAATATGAATAACATCAAGAGGGCATGCATAAATATAAAAATTTGCTCCGAACTTGAATAAGGTACCCACCAGAGAAAGATAAATCCAATTGTGAAAGGAATCGTTCCAACAACTATATATGGAATACGACGACCCCACTTAGTTTTCTTTTTATCCATATAAAAACCTATTAGAGGATCATTTATCGCATTCCAAATTCCATATATTACCCAAATCCACCCTGAAAGAGCAAGATCAAGATGTCTAACGGTAACATAAAAAAATACAAATGATGCAGAAACCATATTATAAGGAAGTGCGGAGGGTACAGCACCTAAAGAGTATAAAAGATGACCTAAACGCGAGTGTACTTTGTCATTTTTGTCCCTTTTTGTTTCATTCATCATAATCCTTATTTCATTTTATTAGATATAATTTAATAATATTTTAACATTTATTCGAAGATGATAATAAATGTTTTTAATTGCCTTAAATATATTTTTTTCTGGAAAAATTATTGATCTTCTTCAAGAATCTCTAAACCTAAAATTTTAGCCCCAATTATGAAAATTTCCTTCCAATCTCCAATAAAAGTAACTCTATGCCATCCGAAGGATTCCCAATCATAATTTTTTATAATTTTTTCTACATTACTTTTTACTAACATTTTTGAGACGCATCCTTTTTCATCAACCACATTATCTATAATTGTTCCTTGTCTAATTGATATTTTCTTCTTAAAAACACTTATTTTTATAGTTGTAACAATTTCACCAAGGGGGAATTTAACACAAGGAGAAGCACCTAAATAATGGGTTTCACCGTGAAAAACAATTTCATATGGAATTGAAGGACCATTAATTCCATATAGCTTATCTGGAGCTACACAGTGCATATATGTAATTTGTTCATTGGCAAAATCAAGAGTATGGTTAGATACAAATCCAGGGCGATTTGTTAAATATAAACCAAAAAGGAAACTTACTGTTGAATCCATATCAGACTCACATATACCATATTTTCCTTCATTACTTAATTCAAAATAAGCCAT
>CAYNEU010000303.1:0-16844 GCA_964396275.1 uncultured archaeon
AATGTTAAAGAAGAGAAAATTCTTACTGTGATAAGTAGTATAATTCGTTCTAAGAGCAATATTTTTGGGTTAGCAAAACTTTTAAAATACATCATTCCAGGAAAAGCTAAAATAAAAGGATCTTATGTTGCCGCTATCAAATTGGTAAGATGTTTGATGATAGGTAAGCATGAAATGTATAAAATGAGTAAATGAGGTGTTCTTTTATGAGTTTAAATAATGATCCTTTTTTATCAATATCCAATTCTATAAAAAATTCTTATATTGATGATTGGCAAAAAAAAGGTAAAAGAGTAGTAGGTTTTTATTGCACTTATATACCAGAAGAATTACTCTATGCGGCAGATTTATTACCATTCAGAATTAGGGCAACTGGAAACAAGGACACTGATCTAGGAGACATATACATGGTTAGATTTACGTGTTCTTTTGTTAGAGCAACATTGGATATGGCTTTAAGGGGTATTTATGATTTTTTAGATGGATTTTTAGTGTGTAATAGCTGTGATCATAGTCGGAGAATGTTTGAACTATTTGATCTTAAAGTATTTAATCGAGAGAATTTTAAGAAGAAAGTCCAAAGATTTTATTTAGCATTACCTCATATTATCACTGATGAGGGATTTGAATGGTACAAAAAAGAAGTAGAAGAGCTTAAAGAAGAGTTGGAGCAAGATTTTAAATTAAATGAAATTACAAATGAAAAATTAATAAGATCAATAGAGATATACAATGAAAACAGAAAACTTCTCAGAGAAATACACAAGCTAAGAATTCAGAATAATCCTAAGCTTACAGGCAGTGAAGCATTACAGATAAATATGGCAAATTCTTCAATTCCTAAAGATATTGCTAATAAAGAATTAGAAAGAATACTTAAGATTTTAAATAACCGCAAAAATATTGATGTTACCAATAAAAAGCGAATCATTTTAGTTGGTAGTGTCGTGGATAATATTGAATTTACAGAAATATTAGAAAATTCTGGTGCTTTTATAGCTTCTGATGTATTATGTTTCGGGACACGTAATTTTATGGATGATGTTGAGTTTAAAACTACTACTAGTCCCTTAGAAAGTATTTCTCGGCGATTATACTATAGATTATCATGCCCTAGAATGATGGATGACCATCAAAGACGACTTGACTTCCTAAAAGAAGAGATTAAACGAGCTAGAATTGATGGAGTACTATTACAGAGAATTAACAACTGTGACCTTCATGGTTGTGACAATATGCTATTTACACATGAACTAAAAGATCTCGATATTCCAGTTCTCAACATTGATAGAGAATTTTATCAGGTAGATACTAATCGTCTACAGACACGTATAGAAGCATTCTTAGAAATGATTTAAAAATCTCACAAGATGGTGGTTTGAATAGGTATCGTAAGTAAAAATCTTAATCGAATCATTCCTTATAGGATGTTATTAGATGCTACATCAGCTACTAAAGAGTTAATAGAAAGAATATTACCTGAGAACGGAGTTCCTTCAATGAGGATTGGTTTAAAAAAACTTGAACTCGTTCTTGGATCACAAATAAAAAAAGCAGAGGAGGGACTTCCTATTGTTGGATATCACTTTTCTTTCCCAGCCGAATATCTTCAATGTTTTGATTGCGTTCCTGTATGCGTCGAAGGCACTTCATATTTCCTTGCTGCCTTTTTAGAAGGAGGTTCTGAGAAATACTATGATCTTATGCATAATTATGGACATCCATTTCATACCTGCACCTCTCAAAAAGGTACAATGGGAATGACTTTAGATGATTTATTTAAGTTCGATTCATTAATCACACCTACAGCACCTTGCGATTGTACAATAGCTTCATATCCCTTCTTTAAGCATGAAAAAAAGATACCACTTGTATTGCTTGATATGCCTTATTTACGTGAAGAAAAAAGTTATGGATACTATGCAAATCAACTTAAAGAGGGATTAATAAAACTGGGAAAGGTTATAGGACAAGAACCAGATTTTAATAAATTAAAAAAAGCAATAGAGTTTGAAAATCAGGTTAATAAATTAAAGTTGGAAATTTTTGAATTAATCAAAACTACTCCAAGTCCTATATCTAATCTTTATAATGCAATTTCGGCGGGATTGAGTATTTTTATATCGGGCACTCCTGAAAATCTTTCTTTTTATGAACAAATGCTAGAAATCATAAAAAAAAGATATAAGACTATAGAACACTATGGTGGAGAAGAAAAAATTCGATCCATCTGGCCTTATATGATAACTTTCTTTTCAATTGATTTAATGGAGTGGTTGGATAGAGAATTGGGGTTTAGTGTTTTATTTGATATTTTTAATTATAATTTTTATGATCCCATAAATACAAAATCTGATTTGGATACAATTTTTTATGGCATGAGTAAAAAATCTATGGGATTACCGATGGTTAGGCAATCTACAGAGTTTTTTGGACCTTTTATTGAGTATTGTATAAAATTTGCTCAAGATTTTTCTGCAGATTGCTTTGTTTATACACAGAGTATAGCATGTAAACAATTCGGTTCAGTCCCTCAACTTTTAAGAGAAGCGTTAAAAGAGGAGGTCGGGATACCAATGTTATTGATTGAATTTGATGCTGGAGATGCTAGAATGACATCTCTAAAATCATTTAAAGAAAAAATTAGCATGTTCACTCAAACAATATCTTAAAATTCAATAGAATAATAGTTTAAATTTGGGAGAAAAAATTTGACAGACAAAGCAGAATTGGAAAATAGAATTATTCCATATAAAATGTTATATGAAGCAGTTACGTCAACCTATGGATTAATTGAAGGAGTACTCCCAGACCATGGAATCCCTTCATTGAGAATTGGATTAAAACTTTTAAAATCAGTAATGGAAGAATATATTCAAAAAGCAAGAGAAGGTTTACCAATAATTGGTCATCATTTCTCTTTCCCCACAGAATACCTTTCATGCTTCAAATGTGTACCTGTGTGTATAGAAGCCGTTTCATATTTATTAGCAGCATTATTGCCTCATGGTTCTGAACCATACTATGATTTAATTACCAATTGGGGTCACCCATTTCACACTTGTACATCTCAGAAAGGTACAATGGGGATGACTTTGGATGATTTATTCAAATTCGATGCTATTATAACTCCAACAGCTCCATGCGATAATACATATGCATCCTATCCATTTTTTTCTTATTATAAAAAAATTCCAGTGGTCGCACCAGATTTACCTTTTTTGAAAGAGGAAAAGAGTTATCATTATCATGGGGAGCAAATTAAATTAGGAATAGAAAAGTTAAGTAAAATAATCAATCAAGAACCTGATTATGAAAAATTAAAAAACGCTATTGAATTAGAAAATCAAGTATCTAAAATGCAATTAGAAATTTTCGAATTGAAAAAAGCAAAACCGTGCCCTGTAGAAAATATGTTTAACGCAATGTCGGCAGCGGCAGCAATTTACTTTTCAGGACGTAATGAAAAAGTTAGTTATTATACTGATATGCTAGAAATAGCAAAAGAACGATATAAAAATAATGAACACCATGGTGGAGAGGAGAAGGTTAGGAGTATTTGGCCATATATGATTATATTCTTTGATTTAGAACTTGGAGAATGGTTGGATCGCCATCTAGGAATGTCAATTCTATTTGATATTTTTAATTATAATTTTGCTGAACCAATTAATATTAAATCAGATTTAGATACTATGCTTTATGGTATGGCAAAAAAATCAATGGAAGCTCCTATGGTTAAGCAATCTGCTGAGTTTTATTACTCTTTTATTGATGAATGTGTTCAATTAGCAAAAGATTACTCTGCTGATTGTTTTATCTTCACCTCACATATAGGATGCAAACAATTTGGAAGCGTACCCCAAATTTTAAGAGAAGCATTAAGAGACGAAGTTGGTATTCCAATGCTCCTAATTGATGTGGATGTAGGTGACGCTAGATTCGCTTCTGAAAAAATTATAAGAGAGAAAATTAAGATGTTTGCTCAAACTCTAATGTGAAACTTATTAATATAAATCTTAAACTTTAAACTGCTATACAATAATGCTTTAATATCATTAAGTCAATATCTTTAAATATTATAAACTTAAATTAAAATACCTAAAAGAGCAAGTTTAAAATGAATAATAGCGATATTGTGGCAGAATTGGGAAAAATTGTTGGAGATCGATATGTATCTGAAGAACCCGAGATACAATTTTTATACCATTATGACTTCATTACAGCAGAGCCAGAGGGAAAATGTGATATTGCCATTATGCCGGAAACAGCTGAAGAAGTTCAAGAAATTGTAAAAATTGCAAATAAACATAAAATCCCAATAGTACCTTGGGTTTCAGGAATTAATTTTGGCTCTATTGCTACACCTCGAAAAGGAGGTATTGTTGTAGATTTACGGCGCATGAATCGAATAGTTGATGTAAATGAAGATGATATGTATGCTGTTATAGAGGGAGGAGTTACTTGGGCTGATTTCGTGGGTTATCTAAATAAACATCATCCTGATTTTAGGACAGGTGTTACTTTTTCTCCCCCCGGTACAGGGGTAGTTCCATCATGCTTAGCATATGGAATGTGGGATCTTGGTATGATTGGTGGAACGGGAGCCGAATTTACAAATGGTCTAGAGGTAGTTTTACCAACTGGAGAATTAATCAGAGCAGGTTCATGTAGTCTCACGGATTATTGGTATGGCAGACAACCTTTTCCTGATATTTCAGGTTTATTTATTGGGTGGGAAGGTACAACAGGGATTGTAACAAAAGCTTCAGTAAAGATATGGCCTAAACTACCTTATCGAACAGATTTTCTTCCATTTGCCAATAGGGTTGAAGATGGAGTGCCAATGTTACTGAAATTAGCAAAAGCACGTTTGGGAATAGTTGATCTATTAATGACTAATTTAGGCTGGGCGCAATCGCTTCAATGTTTCGATCAAAAAAGTGTTGCAATAGACCCCGTTTCACTCGGGCTTCCTGATTTCATTGGTTTAATTACCACTGAGGCGTATACGGAAGAACAACACGAAGCTCAATGCAATGCTATTATAAAAATTTGTAAGGAATATAATATTGAAGCATCGACCGCTGAGGTTCAAACGAGCAATTTTCCTGAACAGATGAGAGGAGTTTTAGGTCACATATTTCCCGCTACGGGAGGTCAACTTCCAATACAATTTTGGGGATGCTGGAACTTTGCCAGGGGTGGTGGAGGAGAATGGATTGGCTGTTATAATACAACACGTAATATTATTAAATATTACAATCTTTCAAGAGAAATTTGTCTTAAATACGGAAAGTCACCACAATATTATTGTAGAATCATGTTTGGGGGGCATTATTGTGTAACTAGGACGAACGTGAATTTTAATAAAAATGATCCTGAAGATGTCAAAAAAACACGACAAATCTTAAAAGAAATTCATGATGCAGTTCAACAACTTGAAGGTACAATTATGTATAAACCTCCAAAATGGGTTGTTCAACACTATAAAAATAAAATACTTCCAGAAACAACTAATCTTATCGATAGGATTAAAAAGTTCTTAGATCCAAATAATATTATGAATCCTGGTCAAGGGATTGGAGATGATTAAAATGGCAAGAAAAGGCAAGTCAAAATTCATTGATGATAAGGGTATAACTCGTATTAAAACAGTTCCAGATACACAAAAAATGGAAAGAAATAAAGATTTAGATTACTATAAAGATATTTTTTATCAATGTGGTAAATGTGGTACTTGTAGAACCGGCTATCAAGAAGAGGGATGGTTAAGAGTTTGCCCTTCAGGAGAATTTGGAAAATTTGAAGCTTATTATCTCGGAGGAAAAAATCTTCTCGCTTGGGCGGTGACATCTGATCGTCTTAAATGGACCGAAAATTTAGCAAATATATTTTTTCAATGTTCTGTTTGTTTAGCATGTACACAACAATGTCAAATCCCAGAAATTCACAATTATGCTGGAGAATGGTTAATGGCTATGAGAGAAGAAGCTGTACAGAGAGGGTTAGGACCAATGCCCGAGCAAAAAAAGTATTCTCAACATGTTGCCTTAGAATATAATCCTTATATGGAAAAACATAAAAATAGAACAGACTGGATACCATCAAATGTAAAACAATCTCAAGATTCAAAACTAGCATATTTTGTAGGTTGCACGACTAGTTATCGAGAACAAAATATCGCAATAAATACAGCAGAAATATTGAATTCCCTAGAAATTGATTTCAAAATACTTAAAGATGAACGTTGTTGTGGATCTCCTGTGTATATGACAGGACAAACTGAAAAAGCAAAAGAGATTGCTAAAGCTAACATAGATATCTTTAAAAGTGAAGGAATTGAAAAAATTATAACCTCTTGTGCTGGTTGTTATCGAATGCTAAAAGACACATACCCTAAGAAATTTGGACTTGACCATAATATTGAGATACTTCATTTACCTGAGTTTATTCAGGAGAAATTGGACGACAATGAGATAAAATTCAATAACAATTTAAACATGAAAATTACATATCATGATCCTTGTCATATTGGTCGTCACATGGGAATCTATGAACCTCCAAGAGAAGTATTGAAGAGCATTCCTGGAATTGAATTAATTGAAATGCCGAGAAATAGACAAAATGCTTGGTGCTGTGGTTCTGGGGGAGGTGTGAGATCAGCTTTTAAAGATTTATCTAGTTTTGCTGCGAATGAGAGAATTGAAGAGGCTAAAGAGACAAATGCTGAAGCAATAGTATCTTGCTGTCCATTCTGTTTAAACCAATTTAAGTCCAATATTAAAGATGATGGCATTAAAACCTATGATCTTTCAGAATTAATAAATAAAGCAATTAAGAGATAAAACTATAAATCCTCTCTTTTTTATTATCCTTATAGAATCATAAATGGAATTTTATGAAAACCGAATTATTTGAAGAAATTCTTGATAATTTAAGGAATTATATTACCTCTGAATCCCAAAAAGGGAAAAATGTTATTACTTATCAAGAAAATCCTGAACCTCTTAAAATATTTGAAAAGTTAAATATTAAAGTTGAACTTGATAAGCATAAAGAGATAGTTCTTCAAGAAGAAACAAAACTTGAACTAGGAGGTATTAACAAAAAGTCATTTTCTTTAATATATCCTTTCTCTAATTCAGACTTTATTACTCATATAAATAACGGAACAATTACTCTAATTGGACAAAAAGTTAAGGAAATTACAGATTTATCTATTGATTTTGGAATGATAATCCTAATTGGAGGAAAAAATATTACTGAAAAAGATTGGGATTCCTTAAGGCAATTTAACCTTATATCTAATGGAATAGAAGATTTTTTGATAAGAACAATTCCTAGAAAATTTTGGTGTAGAATTAGTGAGAACATAATAAAGAATTTTACATTTGAATTTTTCGGAAATGCAATTTTTTATTTATATCAGCAAAGATTTAAGGATTTAATTGATTCTATGGAGATTTTTTTGGTTAATACTTATCAAAACGTGATAGATGAGTTTATTAAAATTACTTCTAAAATTAATACCCACATAAATGAAAAATGGTTAAAGAAAATAGAAAATTGGAAGAAAAGGATTGATTGTGACTATGATTGGGGATGCGAGATTTGTCCTTACCAAGAAGAATGTTATGAGATTAAACAAGTTTTAGTTGAACGAGAAAAAATTGAGAAATAAGTATTATGA
This sequence comes from uncultured archaeon, assembly GCA_964396275.1. Taxonomy (GTDB): domain Archaea; phylum Asgardarchaeota; class Lokiarchaeia; order Sigyniarchaeales; family SOKP01; genus Loki-b32. The sequence continues at coordinate 7,694 of CAYNEU010000303.1, forward strand.
ATGAAAAACACCATTATGAAAAACCATTAACAATTTCAGTTGTTGGAAAGGGAGGTTCTGGCAAAACTCTTATAACAACTCTCTTGGCAAAAAGTATTTCAAACGGATATGATTTTAAAATGCTTTTAATTGATGCAGATCCTACATTTCCTCATTTAAGTTCCTCATTAAATTTAATTCCAAAAAAAAGTCTTGAGAAATTAAGAATTGAGGTCATAGATGAATTATTAACCAAAGCAAAAGATTTCGAAGCAGTAGCGGAAAATATTGATTTCGAAGTTTATAATGCTATTGCTGAAAGTAAAGATTTTAGTTTATTATCTTTAGGTCAGCCAGAGGGTCCTGGTTGCTTCTGCCCTTCAAATACTCTCTTAAGAAAAGTAATGGGATCGATATCTAAAGATTTTGATATAGTATTAATTGACTGTGAAGCTGGACTTGAACAAATCAATCGGATGGTAATAGAAACTGTTGATATTCTTTTAATTGTTTCAGATATTTCAATAAGGAGTATTGAAACTGCCGATGCTATTCGTAAAAGTGCTAATAAATTTACTAAATACAAAAAACTTGGTATTATCTTGAATAGAGTTAAAGGAAACATTGATTATATTCTCAAAAAGCTAAAGGATCTTGAATTACCTCTTTTGGGGGAAATTCCAGAAGACAATAATATAACTAAATTTGAAGTAATGGGAAAATCAATAATTGATATCTCTGAAAATTCTAAAAGCTATTTGGCTCTAAAAAAAATAGCAAAAACAATATTAAATCCAAAATTTTTAAAAAGTTAAATTTCAAACAATCTTAAATTCACTCTTAATGCTAATTTGATTAATAAAAAATCTTTTTAAGATTGATCGAGATAATTTATTATATATAAAAATGAATTAATTTTACTTAAAATCCAAATTGATTCATTTATAGAAACGTGTTAAGTTTATAGGTAAAAGAAATATATGACGTTAAATCCTAAAAAAGTCCTTATAATTTATATAATAATCTCTTTAACTTCCTCTATTCTTGAAATTGTTTTCCTAAAATCGTTTTTTTATAGTTTTTGGATAACATATATTGGTGTTTTCTTCACTGGACATTATATTCGGCGAGCAATTAATGACTTCTTTAAACAATTTCACATAAAAAAGGTTGTGAGATCTCTAATAATTCCTTGGATTATGTTTTCGCTTGTTTTTTTTTATGTACAACTCTATTTTATTTCGGATTTATTAGCAAGAGGTGAAGGATACCTAGGATTTAGTCCTATCAGCTTTTTTATTTTTTTTCTGGGATTAATTATTTTAGTGTTACTCTCTATTAATCCTCTTATTAGAATTATTGCAGTAGCATTCCATAGAAGAAAATCAAATTTATTCCCAATCAATAAAGTTGAGTATATTGCAATGGAACATTTAGAAAATGCACCCCATAATAGTTTATTGTTTTCTGAATTGAAAAATCGAATAAAAGGAACTTTTAATATCTTTATACCTACTATATATTTTGACGAAGAAACTTCTATTTCTAGCATTTATCATTTGTGTGGACTTAGATTAGCTGATATTAATGATAATATTGTTAAATTAAATCAAAACGGTCAAAAGCAAGAAGAAATTTGGAATGAAACCCTTCATCATCAAAATGATAAATTTAATAAGATATTAACTAGCAGTAGCGTTCTTATAAGATCATTTATCGGATTATTCATACTAAGTCTTCTTAAAATATTTATTGGGTTATTCAATTCTGAATCCTTAACCGCGGAGGGTTTTGAGAATCTTCTTGACTGTATCGCTGTTATATTAATCGGTATCGGTATTAAATTTAGAAAAGAAAAACTAGTTAATATAATTTTAATTACTTTAATGGCTTTTACGGGCGGTTCTATTTTATATAGTTCAATTGAATCCTTAATACGTGGTCCTGACCAGATTTCGAATATACTGGTTATTATAATCATTTCTATGATATCAATTTTCCTGAATACATATATGAGAGCATTAAAAAATTTTGTTGGAAAAAAGAGTAGAAACTCATCTTTGGTAGCAAGTGCTATAGATTCAAGGGTTAATATATTAATTTCTATTGGTATAATTATAGGTGCTCTTTTTTCGGATTTTGGAAGGACTATTAATGCACCACTTCTCTATTACTTTGACCCAATTATAGCAATAGTCATCTGTTTTTTTATATTTAAAGAAGTTATTGAAATTTTTAAAGAATTTATCACTGGTAATGAGGAGGATATCGAATTAGGAAGTTTTCAAATGGCTTATGAAGAAAATTTTAAAGAATATATTGTTAAATGGATCCTTACTGTTCTTTATCATAATGAGCAAAAAACGTTTACTAATGAGCAGCTAAATCAATTATTTCAAGATTCCTTAAGTAAAGGAGATTTAATATATACGGATTTATCTCATTTTGGTTTATACAGATTTAAAGAAAAAGGAATAAGTTCTATAATTCAAAATCTTATTGATCTTGGCATTTCAATTCAATTTAATGGTGATAACATTAAAATAACAGAAAAAGGAATTTATATGTATGAAAATTTATATTCAAAACCACTTTTGGATGATATCAGGGATCCTTTTGATTTCTTTTTCGAACAGAAATATGATTTTGATAGTTTAAATCATAGAAAGCAAGAATTATTAGAGAATTATTCAAGAAATTGATTTTATAATATGTTCAGAATTTTAAAGTCCTTATCTTCCATGGACCTATTTTTACTTTATTTGAATCGAAGGACGAAAGTAAATCATAATTTAAGTTAATTTCTTTTACTTGAGTTTTTACTAACCCCCCATTTATTTTAATTGTACATTCTTTATCAGATGGATTAAAAAACCTTATAAAAGACCCATTATCACGTCTCCATAGATTTATTACCGAAATTTGAGGATCTATAGATAAGAATTTATCAAAATTTTCTGCAAAATGAAGATTCTCCTCGATTTCAATTCCAAAAAATTTATAGTAATATGAATTTACATAAAATAAAGGGGAAATTGAATCATTTTCTTTTGTAATTGAAATGGCAAATTCATATCTTCCATTTTTTGTTAACAAGTTTCGAATTTCAAAATTTTCCCGATTAATTTTAAATTTCTGACTATTTTTTTGAATATAAATTATACCTTGTTTGGATCCCTTTAACCACATAAAATCTAATGTTTGTATATTCGATCTTCTCGTCTCTTCAATCCCAAAAGGATAATTTATAATAGAATTCTTAATTTCAATTAAAGGTGTAAGTATTATTTCTTGTAAAGAATCTGAATCAATAAAAAATTCAAGTCTATTTATTTCCCTGTATTGAACTAATCTAATTTTAAAGCTTTGATTTATTAATTTACCAATTATAATCTTATTATCAGTAACATCATTTTGACTTTGTTCCTCTAAATATAACTTACAATCTTGTTTCGAATTAAATCTTAACTGAAAAACCTTAATTGTTTTATAAGTTATTTGAATCGTCTTTAAATCTTCCAATATCTCTATTTTAAATAGAAAATTTGATTCTCTATACGAGTTTAAATTATTTTCTTTTGTATAGGAAACAATTTTGTATCCAAATTGTGGAATTTCTTCAATAAGCTGTATAAAAGAATCTTGTTTAGAATAAATTGTAATTACATCACGTCTATTGTAAGGCGTAGGATTGAATGCAATTATACTTTGAGTTCTATTTTTTGAATTATTTCCTTTATGACTAAATTCTTTTACCAAATAAGAAAGCGAATCATTAATGAACTTTTGACATTGTTCTTGAATTTCATTATGAAGTTGAAGACTAAGATCAGAAATAGTCATATTAGAGAAAGTAATATCCAACTTTTCTAATTCATCTTTACCTAATTGAGTCTGAGTATAGTCACCTGATCTTATAAAAGGTACGGCATAACAATCATGAGCTTGAGTATGTAAAAGTTTTTTCCATAAATCCTCCAATAATGAATCATTACTTTTAAGCCCAAAAAACCCTAAAATACAATTAATAACTTCTGCTGATAATAATAATATTTCTGAATTTTTATTTTGAAGAAACAATTCAGATGGAATAAAAATAAATTTTCCAAGAAAGAATTCATCTCGTTTATATTTAAATTCGCCATTTTTAGGGATAATTTGAAAAAATTCAGAACACAGTAAAAATTTGCCAAAGATTTCTGAAATTTTAGATATACGCCAGATTTCTTCTTGAAAGGGTTGACGATTACAGAAATCTTCAATATTAGAATAAATAATATGCTCCATAAAAGGATGAGCGAGAGCTTGGAATAACAAACTTGGAATTTCTTTAAAGAACATTCCATGCCAATATTCTCCATTAAATACTCCCGATTGATCAATAATAGATTCAATTGAAGTATTATCTAATCCAATCCAATTTATATATGGAGATATAGAAGTAGGATTAATACCTAATAACCTAGTTCTCAAAGAACCGTATTTTATATTGAATCCTTTTAGAATCTGAGGAATTTGTGGATGGAGGGAACTTTCAGAGCAATAATACATATTACACTCTAAACCTAATTTTTTTAATTCTTTCAAACCATATTCAAATTGCTTAATATTTGATTCAGGACCTATGATTAAATTATAAGGTTGAGAATAAGAGGGATTTATAATTTCAAATTTTCCTTTTTGAACCAAATTAAAGAAATAGGAGCTTTTGTCAGTAAAATTTTCCTTTAACCATTCTAAACATGAGATTGCAATTTCTAGATTATATGACATGTTGGTTTCAATTGCTAATTCCATTTTCTTTATAAGTACATCCATTGCATACTCAGGAGAATCAAATTCACAGAAACCAATATTATTGATGATAATACCTCCATGTCCTCCTATAATAAAATAGATTTTTGGCAATATTTCCTGACTTAGTATTGAGGACAATTTATTTAAAATGCTTTTATATAGTTTTAATTGCTTTTCTTCCTCTGTTATATTCTTAATATTATAGAATTTTTCTCTAATTCTATTTAGATTGATTTTTTTCTTTGGAATTATGTTTTTTTCAACAAATTCTTCAACTAAATCAATAGCTTTATCTAATGCTGAAATTTCTTCAGGCTTCATATTCTAATCTTATGACATTTGTAATGTAATTAAAATTTATGGTAATGGCTTTTCTTTTTCAATGTCTTCCGGTTTACGCCCTTTTTCTAGCTGTTCAAACCACCATTTATCCGTAGATATCATTTCTTTTGCTTTTTCTAGAACGGTTTCAATATTTTCAGATTTTACAATTACAACTCCGTTAATATCTCCAAAAATTAGGTCTCCTGTTTTAATTTTTCTTTCACCACATTGAATTGGTTCCATCACAGATTCCAAATCTATTGCCATTCTACCGCGTATTGAGGAACTTATTATACCTCTCGCAAAAATTGGAAATTTTAAATCAATTACCTGCGCAAGATCTCGAATAGGTCCATCAACTAAACCCCCTCTAAATCCTAATTTCATAAGAATCCTACTTGTACTCTGACCTAATCCCGCGGCTATCATTTGATTTGACATATCAACACAGATTATTGGAAATTTTGGAGTTTTTCTCAAAAATTTTACCAGACGGGCAATGATATTTCTATCAAGTGGTTCCTCAGAAGGAATCATCTTCATAGTTCCTGCAAAACCTAATAACCTTGCACCAGGCCACATAGGTCTGATCCCAGTATCAATAAAACCCGATTCAAATCCCAATTCATCTATAGCATCTGAGACAGCACAAGTGTACAAATTAGAATACTCATTTAGGATAGATTCCATTTGTTTTTCATCCATGATTTTCACTGATTAATATTAATCTTATATGGTATGTGAAAAATTATTTTTTTAATGATATTAATTTGATTATAACACACAAAAAAAAGTATTTACATGAAGGTAAGATATGAATATGGATGAGAAAGAGATTGATTTAAAGAAAAGAAGTAAAACTATTTTTGAAGGTGTTAAAGATACGCCTTTCAGATATGTCGCATCTGGCATAATTCAAGGTTTAGGACTTGAGGAAAAAGAGATATATGAGAAACCTTTTATTGGAGTCGTAAATACATGGAATGAAATAAATCCTGGGCATAAGCATTTAAGAGATCTTGCAGAAGCGGTGAAATATGGTGTGATTGAAGCAGGAGGAATTCCATTTGAGTTTTGTACAGTCGGACCCTGTGATGGATGGGCAAATGGAAATGAAGGAATGCGTTATATTCTTCCACATAGAGAAACGATCGCAGATTCCATAGAATTAATGGTCCAAGCACATAGATTAGATGCTATGGTAACTATTTCTAGCTGTGATAAAATAAATCCAGCAGTATTAATAGCTGCTGTTCGATTAGATATACCAACAATTTGTGTTCCAGGAGGCCCTAACTTTTATGAAATTAGATTTAAACCTGATTTTAAGGGAATAGAACAAAACAATTATGGAGATTTTATTCATAAATTGGATTGTATATCATGTGCAACCTATGGTGCATGTGAATTGATGGGAACGGCTAATACAATACAATGTTTAATGGAAGCTTTTGGAATGACGCTGCCTAATGCAGCTACAATTCCAGCAATGACAAGAATGAAATATATAACTGCTAAAAATTCTGGAAGACAAATAATAGAATTGTTGAAAAAAGGATTAACTCCATCTAAAATCATGACTAAAGAATCCTTAGAGAATGCTATCATGGTGGATGTAGCTATTGGGGGATCCACAAATTCAGCACTTCATCTCCCTGCTATCGCCCATGAAATGGGGATAGATTTTGATTTGGAAATCTTTAATGAATATAGTAAAAAGATTCCAACAATTGTAAATGTTTCTCCATCTGGTAACTATGGAATTGTAGATTTATATAAAGCTGGAGGAATCCCAGCAGTTTTGAAAAGATTGAAAGACTTTATTCATTTGGATTGCTTAACTGTTTCTGGAAACACAATTGGAAAAGAAATTCGCAAATCTAAAGTATTAGACGATAAAATTATAACACCTATTGACAAACCTGTTTATCCAGAGGGAGGAACTGTAATACTGAAAGGAAATTTAGCACCTGAGGGCGCAGTTGTGAAACAGTCTGCAGTTAAAAATAAAGATATGTTAAAATTTAAAGGATCCGCTATTTGTTTCAACTTTGAACAAGATGCAATTGATGCTTTAGCTTTAAATAAAATAATAAATGATTCAGTTATCATAATTAGGTATGAAGGACCAAAAGGGGGACCAGGTATGCCAGAGTTGTTAGCAGTTACAGCAAATCTTATGACACGGCGTAAACTGAACAAAGTGGCATTAATTACTGATGGTCGATTTTCTGGAGGTACGTCAGGTCCTTGTATAGGGCACGTAAGCCCAGAAGCTTATATTGGAGGGCCTATTGCTGTAGTAAAAGACGGAGATCCAATTAATATTGATATTCCTAATAGAATTCTTGAAGTGGAACTTTCAGAAGAAGAATTACAGGAACGATTCAAGAGTTGGAAACCACTTGAAAAGGAGATTAAAAGCAGAGCTCTCTTAAAATATAAAAAACTTGTAACTTCTGCTGCAAAAGGAGCTATTCTTGAAATTTAAATAATAAAGAAAATAAAAAAATTAATTTTTTTTTACATTCCAATCTTAGATTTCTTTTCTGTATGTATCTCAGTTAGTTTTTCTTTAATAACTTTCAAACGATCGCCATGTAAAGGATATTTATACATTGCAAAAATAATGATTGATAAAGCAATTGCTGGAAAAACAAAACCTAATAATCTCAATCCTAAAATTTGTTCCTGCGAAATTATTGTTGGTTCATAAATCCTCCATCCTATATTAGTGAATACAAGACTAATTGCAAGAAACACGAAAATATATCCGACTCTTAAAAAGAATATATAAATACCAAAGTAACTTGCATCTCGTTTAGTGCCCGTGTTTACCTCATCTTCGTCGATTATATCAGAAACGATAAGATCTTTTGAATATAAGGATCCCGCTAAACCTATTCCAACTAAAAAGAATACAATTAATCCAGACCATCTATCGGAAATAAACATTAGAGGCGCTAAAGTTGCTATCCATACTGCTGAGGAAATCATCCACATCTTCCTTATTCCTATTTTAGCAGCAAGAGGTTTCCATAAAAAAGTAATGAATATTGCTGCTGATAAAAAGGTTAAACCTAATAATATAGATATGAAAAATGAATCCCCTTCACCAATACCCAGAACATATTTTCCATATAAGGGTAATATTGTTGGAAGTATTGTATCAACAAAAAAGTCTCCCATAAAAGCTGGAATTGCCCATCGAAATGATTTATTTTTCATACATATTTTAAACGAGGCAAAAAAACCTGGGACATTTTTATGGTCTTGTTGGAATTCTTCTCTTTCTCGTGGCGAGAATTTTAAAAATATTATTCCAACAATTATGATGATTACTGTTAATATAATCCCAAAAATCGCATATTGATGTAAATAAGATGGATCTGAATAATCAGGAATAAAAAAACTGGGCAAAATAAAAGCAAAAATTAAACCAAAAATTGCAAAAACTTGACGAATATTATTTGCTTTTATTCGAGATTCCTTTGTTATAAATATTTCGGGGAGCATAGATGTAAGATTAATGTCATATGTAGTATAACACAACTCAAAAATTAAAATGATAATAATGAAGTAAATGAAATTACTTGTTTGGCTAGTTATCCCATATGAGAGTGGTGGAAAAAATAAAAAGAACATTACAACACTAAGTGGAATAAGCGCAATCATAATGTAAGGTCTTCTACGACCCCATTTGGTATGTGTTCTGTCACTAATATATCCCATTAGAGGATCATTGAACGCATTCCATATCGACCATATCAAAAATCCAATTGATATTAACACGACATCGAGTCCAACTACAGCGTAATAGAATGTAAAAATTAAAAATGTAAATGCTTGATAAGCCGTAATCAAGGAGATTTGTCCAAAACTATAGAATGCAGCATCTTTATTTGAATATTCTTTTGATCGGTTCTCTTCCATTTTAAACACATTTTAATTTAAATTTTTATAAAAACTTTAGATTAAGGTCATATAAATAACTATCTAATAAGGAGATTATTTTTTTGGTAATTGAATGCTACATGGAAAAATACCAACT
>CAYNEU010000304.1:0-4731 GCA_964396275.1 uncultured archaeon
TCAAAGTTCTTTTTAAATATAGTTTTTTCAGGATATAGATGCAAAACATCTTGTCTGTTAATATTAGGAGAAAAAATACCAAAATTCTTTCTCTTAAGAAATCCTTTAAATACTATTGAATCCTCCCAATTTTGATACAATTTAGCACCAGTTTCACCTTGTAAAGAATGGTATCCTCTTCCTTCACTAGCTGCTGTTAAAAAAATAATCGCACTATTACTTTTTAAGAAATTTTTAGAACTAAATATGAAATTGAGTCCTTTAATTGCCTGACATAATTCTGTATCTTCAGGATATAAATTAAAAAATCCAACATCCAAATCCATACCTGATGGTAATTCAGTTGAATAAACATCGTTAGCTAATTCCATTGCTTTTCTATGGGCATCAATGAAATAACCAGTAAAGATACCAGCAATTCCTCTTCTCATAGTAGATACAATATTTATAGAGAAATCAAGACCTACTTTTTTACAGACATCCTCGATATCTTTCCTTAATTTCGTAACAAAACCTATTCCACCAGAAGATCCTTTAACTCCAACAACATGATTAGCATAAAGAGTTTCAATCCCACTAATACCAGGTAATATAATTTTAGCTCCACCACCATATCCAGCTAAAGGATGTGGAACTACAGTTCCAATTGCAATTTTTAAATCAGCATCATAATAAGTTTTATTCAAGTAGATAGGAGTTCCTATTTGAGATTCTCCTATATATATCAAATTTTCATAAGGATGATGGTTTTCAATATTAATTCTATCTACTATACTTAAACCCACTTTTTTAATAGAATCCCGCCTATTTAAAGGCCTGTGAGAACCAAGAGCATAAATTATACTGATTTTCTCATCAGTTATACCTGCGTTGTTTAATTGTTCTAAAACTATACTTAAAATTTCCTCTAAATAGGATGGTCTTGAAATATCTTCAATAGCAATTACAGCATTTTGTTTACCTTTCGCAATTTCTAGAATTGTTGGTGTTCCTATAGGATTATTAATAGCAGTTCTAATTTCTTCTTTTGATATGACAGGTGCATCTTTCATATTAAATAATGTTACATCCCATGTATCCGGAAATTCAAGAGCAATATCCTCATCTCCATACCAAGCAGCCCAAGGAATTTTAAAGATTTGAACCATTGTTAATCCTTATTAATAGTTGTTAATATTTAATTCTTTTAATTTATTAATTGTTGGGATACCATTTTCGTCCCACCCTCTAAATTTATAATATTCCTCTAGCATTTTATCAATAGTTAGTAGCTTATTCTTAGTTAACCCTCTTTCTAAAGGAAACCTCAATCGTGGAGGAATTACATCATCTTCTCTCGTGATTCCACACTTGTTATTAAAAACTCTTTTTAAATTAAATATCCTCTCTCCAATTCTTAATAATTCCTTTAATGAAAACCTCACGCTAGTTAAATAATAAATGGAATTAAGAATTTTGTCAAATAAATCCTCTACAATCTGAGTTCCGGAAGTCATTGTTTGCTTACAAATCCCCAAAGAATTAACTACTTCTGCTAAATTTTGAGTAATAGCAATATCTCTAGCAAATTGAGGATCATCAATTGTACGATCTCGAATACGTTTCTCTTTTGTTATTTTTAAAATTTCATTAAAGCCAGTAAAACCAGAATATTGGTCATTTGCATAACCCCGTCCATGGCATGCACCACGATTGGATGTAGCATATTGTAAACCAAGAGGAAAAATTGCACGAGGGTCGTGCATTGGTGCTTCTAATCCCTTAACATCTGACAATAATTCTTCAGATCCTTTACCTATCATATCAGAAGCTTTTCTAGAACCATTACTCAATGTTTTCCCGATTCCTTCCTTCTTACAAATTAATTCTGTAAGTTTAATAATCGCATCGGCATCCCCCCATTCTAAAGGAAATCCAACATCTTCTTGAGATAGAATTCCCTTCTCATAACAATCTAATGCAAATGCTATTGTACATCCCGTTGAGATAGTATCTACTCCATATCTATTACATAGATCATTTAAATAAGCAATAGCTTCAACATCAGAAATTAAACACATAGCTCCAAATGCAGCTGTAGTTTCATATTCCGCGCCTGCAGCATTCTTAATCTTATATGGTCCTTCGGTTATTTCAATTTCTCTGCCACAACTAAAAGGACACATAAAACATGGTTTATTCCTTACGTGTAATTTTTCAAGCACAATTGCCCCAGAAATATCATTTACACCTCTCCATTTATGCAAAGTCCAATTTTTATGAGGTACATCAGATAATCTTTCAAAGTAATCGATATTATTTGTCCCTAGATTTCGTAATATTTCTGCCATTGGTGATTCTTTGAAAGCTTTAAATATCAACCTTGATATTTCATTAAATGCTTTCTCATCAAAATACTCAATTTTTTTAGTACTTTTTACAGCAATCGCTTTTAGATTTTTTGATCCCATTAAGGCTCCCATACCGGTTCTTCCTACTGCTCTATGATGATCATTCATTATTGATGCTAACCTTACTAACTTTTCTCCAGAAGGTCCAATACAAGCAACTTTAAATTGTTTTCCTAATTTGTTTTGCAATTCATGGATCGTTTTATCTGTAGTTAATCCCCATAAATCGGACGCATCTTTTAATTCAAAATGGTCATCCTCTATTATTAGGTAAACTGGAGAATCAGATTTATTTTTAAATATGATTCCACTTAGAGTTTTCCTTAATTCTGCTGCAAAAAAACCTCCAGACAATCCTTCTCCATAAATATTTGTCAATGGAGATCGAGCCGAAACTGAATAAAACCCTGAACAAGGATAAGATGTTCCCGTTAAAAGACCATTCATAAAAATCAATGAGTTTTTTTCAGTTAGGGGATCGTTCTCGTATGATTTTTCTCGCATTAAATAATTAATAGCAAAACCTGGACCACCTAAGAACTTTTTAATAAAATCTTTATCATAAAAATTATCGGTAAATGATTTTTTCTTTAGATCTACTTCCAAAACCTTTCCATACCTTTCTTTTATCATCTGAGGCTCACTTCTTAGATTCTTTTTTTAAAATCATTTTAACTACATTTCTCGCTCCGACAGCAACACCCATCACTCCACCTCCGGAGTCACTATATGCTCCAATATACCATAATCCTTCTATTGGTGTTTTATGTGGTGGATTAGATTGTCCTAGAACTGGAGCTGTGCCTCCAAAGGAATGACGTAATACATTTATCCGCTTTTTAAAATCATCGGGGGTCACAATTTTCCTAGTTTCAGATCCTTCATATAATCCGGGAATTATCTTCTCTGCCTTCATAATCAACTTATCAGCAAATTCTTTCCTTTTTTCCTCCCATGTTCCTTCTTTTAACTTGTGAGGTCCAACCGTGTAAATCGTAATAGCATGTTTTCCTGGGGGTGCCATCTCAGGGGAATGCATTGTTGGGATATATATTAAAAACCCATCAGATCCTTCATGATAATGACCTTCTCTCATTTCTTTAATTGCTCCTTCAATATCATAAGTTAAATAATAATAACATAATGCTGCTTTTTGAAAACGTGAAGGATCAAAATCTATACCAAGATGAACCATAAAAACAGATTCCATTAAAGTAATACCCTCAATATTTTTAATAAAATCCTCAGACAAGTATTCTTTCCCTACTAAGTTATAGAATGTATTAAACATACCTCCGCTTGCTAAAATTAAATCAGTCTCAATAGTTTCTCCATCTTCAAGTTGAATTCCCTCAACCTTGGCGTCGTTAATTATGATTTTTTGGACTTTACTGTTAGTGTAAATTTTACCACCATTTTCAGTAATTAAATTGGCTAAAGCTTTTACTAGTTCTCCACAACCATTTTTTATATAATGGTAAACTGGAAATTTTCCCCCTTGAAATTTTATTGGGATCCGTTTATCAAAAGCAGTTTCTACATTAAAAAATGGAACTCCTAATCCGAAGAACTCACTTGGTTTCACAACCATATCTGCTAAAATTCCTAAATAAACAGCTTTTAACTTTTGTTCTTTAAAGAAATAATCAGTTATTTGAGTTGCACTCCAATCTTTAAATTTTTTCACTTTCAAAAATTTAAATAAAAGTTTCAACTTAATTATTAAAGCTTTTAAACCTTTAATGAACGGTAGTTGGTTTCCAAGATAAGCAATAGCCATCATGCGATCATAGAATTTGTAATATCTATCTAAACCTTCACTCTCTTGAGGAAATAGTTCCTTAAAGTAATCACATCTCCAATAAGGGCCATTATATTCTTCTGGTCTCCAAATTTGGAAATCTGGAAATGACTGACCACGATCTTCTTTAATTATTTCAATTTTATCATATATGCCAAGTTCTAATAGGATCTTCCCCAATTTTTCATGTGGAGCAAAACCTTCTAAAAGGAGGGGACCAATATCCCATGAATACCCATCTTGCCTTATAGTTGCTGTCACACCACCAATTTCCGAGTATTGTTCATAAACAACAACTTCATATCCCTCACGGACTAAATAAGCTCCAGCAGTTAAACCTGCCATTCCGGAGCCAATAATAATAGCCTTCATAACCTAGTCTTATCTTAATTTCTTTAAATTAAAAATATATGCTTAATAAAAATGGGAATGGAAAATTAAATCTTTTGAATTAGGTATTTAAGATTACTCTATTATAATATTCTACCTCTTTAACAAAAAAACCGACTTAATTAAGAATTTCAAACATATAAATTATTT
>CAYNEU010000305.1:0-5056 GCA_964396275.1 uncultured archaeon
CATAATTGAATTAGATATTGAACTATTTCAAGATCCCAACAAGATAGAAATAAAAGGAAATGGTGTAAATAGAGAAATAATATTATCATTAAATGACTTAAAATCTGATCAATATCTTCAAATCGAAGATAGAGTTTATCATATTATGAATAGTTTTGAAACTGAATATGATGTTATATATTCAGGAGTATCTTTATGGAGTATTTTAGAAATAGAAGGCATACTAAATGATAATCCAATAGCATTAACTTTCCAATTTTTTGCTCGTGATGGTTATCGTTCTCCAAAGCCACTTAATTTGTCTATTGCTCAATTAAATCCGGAATTAGTGATTTTAGCTTATGAAAAAGATGGAGTTTCGTTATTTGATGAAGGACCATTGAGATCAGTTATTGATCAATCAATTATACCTTCTGGTGAATATAGTTCTCAATACTCTGTCCAAATGTTAAAAGAGATTATTATAAACTAATAATAGGTTCTTATCAATGGATATTAAAAAAGATGATAAAATTGTAGATGATGAATTGAAAGAGATAAAAACTCATCTAAGAACAGGAGACTTCAAAGAAACTGGATTTATACAAGAGGGGGAAAAAAAAATTGTCCTATTAGATCTTCTATATTCTACTATAATTGGTGTTATGGGAGGAATAATTTCAAGTCTTATACCATTCAGCTTATTAATAAAAGTTTGGTATCCATTAACTGGAGGCACGCAGTTAGTAAGTGGACATCATGTTATATGGGCATCAATAGTATACGGATTAACTAAGAAAAAAAAGAATATTCTTCTAACTATGCTTTCAAAAGGATTTCTTGAATTTCTTTTTGGAGATGTTTGGGGTTTATTAATTATTTTTGTGAACTTAATCGAGGGGTTCTTCTTAATAATTGGTTTTATATTAATGGAAAAGATTGGAGAAGGAGAAACAAAACTTGGTTGGGCTATTGCGGGAGGACTTGGCAACTTTTTTCAAGCCCCATTTTTCTGGATTATTAATCAACGCTGGTATTTACATTGGGTACTTTGGGTCTTAGCTTTTATATTTGCTTTTATCTCAGGGATGCTAATAACAGGATTATTAGGCAGAACAGTGAAAAACTATTTGATTAAAGCTGGTGTGCCTACTACTTTTTAAAATGAGGTGTTGCCTTTTCTCTCGAATCAAAAAATAGCTATAGATTTTGAAAATTTTTCTTTTATTTATGGAAACAATCAAAATCAAATGTCAGCGGTTTCTGATATCTCTTTCAAATTAAGAGAAGGAGAAGTATTAATATTAGCGGGTCCAAGTGGAAGTGGAAAGTCTACTTTATCTTATGCAATGAATGGTATAGTTCCATGGCGTCAAAAGGGATTAGTTAAAGGAGATGTCAAAATATTTGGCAAAAGTATTTGGGATTATGATTTTTCAGAATTATCAAAATTAGTAGGGTTAGTTAAGCAGAATCCTAATGAACAATTAATAACTTTCAATGTTAAAGATGAGATTGCATTTGGTCTTGAGAACCTTAAGTTACCTCGTGAAGTTATCGAAGAGAGAATTAATAATATTTCAAATTTAATGGGGATTAATCACGTATTAGATCGAGACATCGAACAACTCAGTGGCGGACAAAAACAACTTGTAATTTTAAGTTCATTCTTAGTCATGAATCCGAAGATTCTAATCCTTGATGAGCCAATCGCTTTCTTAGACCAACAATCAGAAAGTCTTTTGTTAAATAGATTAAAAATTCTCATAGAATCAAAAAAGTTTCCTCTAACATTAGTAATAATTGAACATAGACTATCGAGGGTAATGGATATTGCTGATAAGTTAGTGGTATTAAATGATCAGGGTAAAATTTCTTTAAAAGGAGATATTAAAAGAATTATCACTCAAAATTTTGAAGATTTACGTGCTAATAATATAAGAGTTCCATGGATAATAGATATATATCATGATTTTTTAAACTTGAAAAGAATTTCAGAAAGTATTAGTTATCCTACAACTTTTCAAGAATTATTAGATATTATTCCACATTTAGATAAAGAAGATTTACGAAAATTATACCAAATTGTTATAGATAAAGAGATAAAACCAATAGCTTTCCAAAAATATGACAAATTTGAAGAACTAATAGAATTTAAGGATATTTATATAAAATCTTTTAAAAACATTAAGGATAAAAAAAATAATAATTTTCCTATACAGTTTAATGAACTATTAGAGACAAAGAATCTTACTTTTAAATATCCCAACAGCGGAATTGTTGCTTTAAAAGACTTGAATATGAAAATAAACCGGGGAGATTTTATTGGGCTAGTAGGTCCAAATGGTTCAGGAAAGACTACTTTATTATATCTTCTTGCGAATTTATATGAACCAACTTCAGGTCAAATTTTCTACAATAGTACGAATCTAAAAGAGATTAATCAGTATGAATATGCTAAGAAAATTGGCTTTATCTTTCAGAATCCAGAAAATATGATCTTTAGACCCACAATTGAAGAGGAATTATTATATGCACCAAAAAATTTCGGGTTGCTTAAGAATATCAAAGAATCATATATTTCTAAGCTGTTAAGGTTAGTGGGAAAAGAAAATCCCAAAAAAAATCCATATAATCTAAGTTGGGGACAGAAACGTCGATTAAATCTAAGTTCTATATTCATATATAACCCAGAGATTATTTTATTAGACGAGCCATTTATAGGTCAGGACCAAAGAACAATAGATTCATTAATCGAAACACTTTATATAGAGAATAAAAGGGGAAAAACAATTATTATTTCTTCACATGATTACCACTTGCTCTTAAAATATACTAAAAGAATTATTGAACTAAATAAAGATGGTACTCTACGCGATTATGATTTCAGTACTAATTATTTTCAGAAACATAGAAATTTAGGACCAATTATATTATTGGAGAAAATTAAAAATCAAATTGAAATAAGAAAGCAATGAGAAATAAAAATAAAATATTAGATCATAGTTTATACACATTTGCTTATTTTCCTGGAAACTCATTAATGCATAAATTAAATCCTATATCTAAGATTTTTTTTTTAATTTTACTTACTATATCCATTTTTATGGTTAAAAGTTTGATATTATTTTCAATAATATTTATTCTGATTGTAGTGTTGACACTAACTAGTAATATTTCCCTTAAGAATTTATTAAGAAAACTTAAATTCATAATTATTATTCTCATTATCAGTATAATATTAAATATTTTCTTTAACGCAATTCCAAGTAATCAAGAAACAGTTTTATTTTATCTTTTTAATATACCCTTCCTACCAATAAGAAGATTAGCTGTATATTATGCACTAAAGGCATCAATGATTGTACTTATATTATATACTTCTACAATTATATATACTAACACAACATCCCCAAAAGATTTCTTATACTCACTCATAAGATTAAAAGTGCCATACAGATATTGTTTTTCATTGATGGTTGGAATCAGATACATTCCATTAATTGAACAAGAAGCTAAAACAATAGCACTAGCTCAAAGAGCAAGAGGGTTTGGACTTGAAAAGGCAAACTCAGTGAAAAAAGCCTATAAACTGATTTTTGAAAGATTAGTGGCAACTTTAATTTCAATCCTTAGAAAGGGGCATATAACTTCAATTTCAATGGAAAATCGTTGTTTTGGTATTTATAAAAAAAGAACTAATTTGAAATTTATAAAATTCAGACTAATCGATGGCGTATTTATCTTTTTCTGTACATTTATTTTTTCTTTTTTTATATTATATTTGCTAAAATTACTTCCAATCCCCCCATTGCCTTCCTTATATCACGTATATTTAATAATATTCTAAGATTTCAATAAGATGATGAAGTGTCAGTAAAAGTAATAAATTTTAATGAGATTGAAAAGATTATAGAGAACGATACAAAAAATGAGAGTAGAAGTCGTTTATTTCGCTGAATTTAAGAAAATAACTGATAAAGAGAGAGAAATGTTTAATATATCAGATTCCACTTTAGAGGGATTATTAAATTTATTATTTGAGAAATATAAATTAAAAACTTTAATTTGGGATGAAAAAAATCAAAAAATACATAGTTTGATTTCAGTAATAATAAATAATCAAGCAATCCATGAAAAAAATCCGTCATTAATTAAATTAAATGATAACGATACAATTACCTTCTTATTACCTGTTTCAGGAGGATAAAATAAAATGAATTCTAATGAAAAAATAGCAGTATAGAAGGCTGAAGATGATAATAATAGATCCATTAAAAATGGTCTATTGAAAATTAATTAATGAAAATTGAATATTTTTAACTTAGATTAGAATAATTTTTTTTAAATAATTATTATGAAATTAAAAACTAGTTGATTAGAATGATAAAAAAATCAAAAATTTCCGAAGAACCTAAAAAGAAAACTCCTGAAAAAATTAATTTAGCTTTAATCATAGTAAGTACAAATCGGTTTAAAGAGTTGAAGTCAGGAAAAAAAATTTCAGATAAAACAATTCCTAAAGTGGAGAGATTATTGAAGGATAATCAATCAATTTCATTAGCTTTTTCTGAAATAATAACAGATTCAGAAGACCATATAAATAAAGTTTTGGTAGAGTTAATGAAAGATGATAGAATTGATTCCATAATATTTAGCGGTGGTATGGGATTATCAAAAAAAGATATTACATATGAAACTTTAGAACCTCGTTTTGAAAAAACGATTAATGGTTTTGGAGAACTTTTCAGAACTCTTTCGTATAATGAAATTGGTACTTCAGCTATGTTATATAGAGCAACTGCTGGCATTTTAAGAAGTAAAAAAAAGAGTAAAGCCATCTTTTTACTTCCAGGTTCTCCAGATGCTGTGAGGCTTGCTCTTCAACATATAATAATTCCTGAATTATGGCAGATTCTCTCTATAGCCAATAAAGAAGAATAAGATCATATCAGATATCATATAATTTACCATCAATATAATCTAAAATTATTTTAGATATGGTTAATTCTATAACTTATGGTTGATACAACCGGAAAAGTAAAAGAAATACAAGAGAAATATAAAATAATTGGTA
>CAYNEU010000306.1:0-6140 GCA_964396275.1 uncultured archaeon
CTTACCAATTGAAAAGTTCTAGTAATTCCCTTGTTAACAATTTTATACGGACTCATTCCAGTAATATCGATTCCATCAAAATGAATTCTCCCAGAACTTGGTTTTTCAAAACCACTAATTAAATTAAATACAGTGGTTTTCCCAGCTCCATTTGGGCCAATTAACCCAACAAATTCTCCACGTTTGATTTCAAAGCTAAAATCATTTACAGCAGTTAATCCACCAAACTTTTTTGTAAGATTTTTTGCTTCTAAAATAACTCCCATTTTTTTGCTCCTTAAAAGTCAATATTTATTTAAAACTTTTTTTATCTTCCTAATAATACATCCCAAAAATCTTTTAAATGTTCTATTATTGGTCTTACAATTCCATGTTCCGCAAATCGAACAACAATAATTAAAATTACCGCGAAAACAATATGAACATAAAGATCAGCACCAACCTCAATAAGTACATATTCAAGAAAAATAAAGAAAAATGCTCCCAAAGCTGATCCAGATATAGTAGTTAATCCGCCCAATGATGCCATTAAAATTGCAAAGAAAGAAATAACAGTTCCATAATTACCAACGGGATTTACAGAAGTATTATATAATGCATAAAAACTACCTGCTATTCCAGCAAATAAGGAACTAATCATAAAAGCATACACTTTGTATCTTGTTGTATTTATTCCCGATGCATCCGCTCCTAGCTCATCATCGCGAATAGATTTTAAAACTGTCCCAAATTTCGATTTAACAATCCGAAATATTATTATATAGGTGATTATGAAAGTAATAAAAACGATAAAATATTCTATTAAAGGATTATTGGATAATCTAGTTAGAGGATAAGGGCCACTACTATAGGATATTCCTTCAGAACCAAAAAAAATATCTGAGAGTGACCCTAATAGAAATAACTTTAAAAGAATTAGACTAAAAGCAAGAGTTCCCAATGCTAAATATGGTCCCTTTAATCTTAAACAAGGGATACCAATTATTAAACCAAAAACTACTGCACCCAAAGCCCCTGTAGGAATTGCAAGCCATATTGGAAAACCTTGAAAAGCTATAAAATAAGCACAGATATAACCTGCTATTCCGAAAAAAATTGAATGACCAAAACTAATTTGGCCCGAAATACCAGTAAGAAAATCCCAACTTGCCGCAAAAATTGAAAAAATCATAGCGAGTGTAAAATGACGTACAAAATAATTTACAAAGCTCTCATTTTGAGAAAGTAAAGGAAATACTGTAAGAATAATTAAACAAAAAATTGTTAATGAACCACTAAAAGTTTTTACCCATGATTTTAAAAAACTCGGAATATCTCTTATTTTTTCTTTTATCAATTCTTTATTCATATTTAATATCCTCAATATATTTTATCTTATTTTTTCTTTTTATTTTAATTCCTTCTTTCCAAATAATCCTTGGGGTCTTATTATAAGTACTAAAAGAATAACTATGATTGGAACTATATGAGCCCAAGCTGGACCATTAGGGATAAAAAGACTGGTAAAAGTAGTTATATACCCCACAATATAAGCTCCTACAATACTTCCAACAAGACTTCCCATCCCTCCTAAAATTACTACAGCAAATGAACTTGTTAAATATTCCCAGCCCATAGCAGGACCCGTAAGAGCTGCGCCAGGTAAATATAGGGTTGCTGCTATAGATGCAAGGAATGCAGATATTATAACAGTATATAAGAGAATTCTATCGGCATTAATACCCATTAAAGTTGCTGCCTCGCTATCCTGTGAAACTGCACGAATAGATTTACCTAATTTTGATTTATTAATAAATAAAGCGAATAATGAAACTATAATTAATGAAATAATTATAAAAAAAATGTATTGATTCAACATGCTATATCCTAAGAATTCCGTAGTGCCCTCAACCACAACATAACCACTAATTGTTGCAGACGTTGTTCCCGAGATTATTGAAACTAATTGCTCGATTGCGAATGCTAAAGCAAAAGTAATTAATACGACACCTACAGCTGAATCTTTTACAGGTTTGATGAGTAATATATATGTAAGACCGCCTATTATAGTAGTAACGCCCACTGCAATGATTATATTCATCAATACTTGGCCAGGAAAAAAACCGTATGCCCATAAAAGTAAATATCCAGTTAACATGAAATATGCTCCATGCGCTAAATTCATTATATGACCAACTCCATACACTAAAGAGTACCCTAGAGCAATTAGAGAAAGGTAAGCACCATTTAAAGTACCATTGAATAGCATGTTAATAATTTCTTGATACATAATTAAAACACGGAAAAATTGGTAATTATTAAAATTAATTATATTTCTATCTCATTTCTTATAAAACTAATTATTTTCATACTTCTTACAATTTTATCAAATAAAAAATATAATATTCAAGATTAAAGCTATTTTTTGTTAAATTATAAAAAAGTGGATAATAATAAAAAAAAATTTTTTAATATTTAAATTTGCTTTAATTCAACTACATTTCTATTACGACCATGCAGTCTGAACCCACGGAGCAATTTCATAAGCACCAGTTGCCATCCAATCTGGATAAAGTGGAGTAATAAAACCTCCATATCCAGCATGATATCTTGGTGCTGGGATTACTACTTTATCACCATTAGCTCTCCATTGAACCCATAAGGTATGTCCATAAGGATAACCCTCAACTAGGTCATGAGTCTTTGGCCACCAAGCACCGCCTCCACCAACACCAGCATTAGTATTTGCTTTAGTCCAGGTTTCCATTTCTGGTATCATAAAATGGGGGTTAAATGATTGAGTTGCATTCATTGCATCAACAAGTGCAAATACGGCGTCGTAAGCCCCAACTGCAATATAAAGTGGTTCATGCCCATCATGATCTGCTAACCACGCATCCCAAAACGCAATAGAATTTTCGGTTTTATTAGTCCTATGCAAAGTTTGCATCATTGCCTCGTATGCACAACTCTCACCACTATCTTCCCAAAATGTATCTAACTGCGATTGGACATCAATACCAAATATCTGATATGTATAATTATATTGAGAGTATTGTTGCATCATTAAAATTCCACCTTGTGCTGAAATGACAGGAATTAAAAAGTCACATCCATCATCTTCTAGAGATGATAAGTATCCGTTCATATCTGTGGCACTAAGTGATATATCATATAATATTGGTGTTAAAAGTTCTACCCAGCCACCTGTGAGAGCGGGTAAACTACCCAATGCGGCAACTAAACTTTCAGTCCAAGTTAAATCTTCTGCGAGAATACCAACCTGTTTAATATTAACATTCGGATGGGTTGCATTCAAGAGCATGATATAACCAGCTAATGTCATTAGTATTTCACCACCTAATGAAGTTGAGTTAATAGGCATAAATCTGAAAAAATATTTATATCTTGTATAAAAATTTTTAACGTTTGCACAGAATATATCTGTTGCTGCACCGGTATCAATAAAGATAATTTTATTATCCATGAAAACTTCTTGATATGCTAATAATGCTTCTGATCTAAAGCCACCAACTGCAAATTGTACTTTTTTATTGTATACAAGTCTTTCTGCCGCAGCAATTCCTCTTGAAGTCACCAGAGCTGTGTTAGATTCATCTGTATCTTCCTTGGTAACTCCTATATAATATGTTGTTCCATTAACAACCAAACCACCAGCTTCATTAATAGTTTTAGCTGCATACCAAGCTCCATCATAATTTGCATCTCCTTGAATCTCACCAATATCACCAGCGCACCCAATTTTAATTATTTGATCAGACGTTAAACCTGCTGGAGCACCAGGACAATCCTTAGAACTCCATGAATATTCACCGGCACCTGGTGCTAAAAGGAAATACCAAGCCCCAACGCCGATACCTACACCTATAACCGCTATGATAACAATTGCTAATATTCTTTTTGTTAAAGCTTCCATTCAAAAGATCACTTCAATTTTTAATTTTTTTTTTTAATTTATTATGTATGTTTATTTTTAGATTTACAAATAATAGTTCATTTTAACATATATTTAAAGTTTTCAACTTTTTATACAAAATAATCGCATAAATATATCAAAATTATTAAGTACTATCTGAAAAAACGATTTAAATAGGTATATACTCATTAATCTCCTAAATCTATATATAGAATTGGACAGCAACAATAATTCCAAATAAAATTAGCATTGAAATCAAAATTATTAATGTATAAAATCTCCACTTTATTGAAATATTTTCACGTTTTTCCTTGAAAATAATGTAAGGCAATAATATTGCACCTAAAATCCAAATTGATATCCAAGTAGTGAATACATACCACTCAAATGGAATAAAGATAAACATAATTATTATAATACTGCCCCAACTGATAACTAAACGAATCATTCTGCGTCTAAACATAATATCAACCTCTTCAGTCTTTTTAGAAGGTTTAAGAGAATAAATTATACCAAAAATAGCAAATATTAAAAGAATGGAATGGTATATATTTAAAAGTCCAAGAATAGCATCAGAAAATAGGATTCCAATGAAAATTGCTATACATGCACTAATAAGTATCCAGATATATTTAAATTGCTTTTTAAAGAAAATAAAAATTCTAATGAACATATTCTTTATCAAAATTTTGAGATGGGTAAAGATCCTTGTAAAACTTTCAATAATTTTGTTAATAAGTTCTCTTAATTCTTCTAAAAGGAAAACAAAGGGGTAAATTAAAACTGTAAAGGCAAAAAATATTCCTGTAATAATAAAAGATAGGGATATATGGTATATAATTGAACTTAAGAGTAGAAAAATAACAATCCAAAATATAAAAGCTCCAACTGAGTGTCCTTTAAATGGTTTTATTTTTATCCCTAAGAATAATACAAAAACTAAAGAAGAAACACTTAAATTTAGGAAAATATTAAGCCCTAATATAAAATGGAACAGATAAAACAAATCAATTGATATTAAACCTCCAATTATGAGAAATGAGTAAGATCTCAAGGATTTTCGCAAATCTTCCTTTAAAACAATATCAATTAAAGTTAAAAACATTAAAATGAAAAAAGAAGCTAATACCAAATTAAGAATCTGAAATGGATCAAAAGAGGCAAAATATAAAGGCCAAGTTATAAAATTAAGGTATGTTGCTCCAATTAAATAAAATTTAATTTTTTCTTTATTAGTAGCAACAAATTTCCAAGATGCCAATAATTTGAAGAGATAGGTGAACTCAAGAATAAGGATAATAACAAGGAGGGGAATAACTGTATAATAGAAGGCGACAAAATATGCACTATACTCCCACGTTAAATAGATTGATATAAAAATCATAATTAATACCCATGATAATATTTTAATGGAATTACTGAATTTTCCGATAAACTTCAACAAATAGTTATCTATTAGCATCAGAATATGAATGATTAAGAAAGAAATACTTAAGTTAAAAAAAATATTGAAATTCGGAATAGAATTCAGCAATAAGAAACTATCGATTGACAGTAACCCCCCAATCATTAGAATCGAAAACGATCTTAATGATTTTCTGAAATCTTTCTTTAAAACATTATCAATTAAAGTCAAGAAAAACATAATGAAAAAAGAAGCTAATACTAAGTTAAAAACGTAAAATGGATTTAAAGAAGCAAAATATAGAGGCCAAGTTATAAAATTAAGGTAAGTTAATACAATTAAACAAATTTTAATTTTTTCTTTATTAGCAGCAACAAATTTCCAAGATGCCAATATTTTGAAGAGATAGGTGAACTCAAGAATAAGGATAATAACAAGGAGGGGAATAACTGTATAATAGAAGGCGACAAAATAAGTACTATACAACCATATTAAATAAATTGATGTAAATGTCATAATGGAGATCCAAGATATTACTTGAATATAGTTAGAGAATTTCCCTAAAAATTTAAACAAAAATTTGTCTACTATCATTAATCCATGGATAACAAGACTTAAAATTAAAAGGATCATTTGTAGTTCTACTCTCTGCCAAATTAAAATTTGAGCCAAGAATATACATACTGTAGAATAGAAACCGGTTCCGATTAATTTTTGAATAATTTTTTGATCTTTTTTAAGAGAAACTTGACCCTTTGGGTATAAATCCTCTAATGATTTAAAGAGAGAATAATTAGTATAAAATTGCATTATTATAAA
>CAYNEU010000307.1:0-3278 GCA_964396275.1 uncultured archaeon
GTTATATAATATCCAAGAAAATTATGTTTATTTACTATATCTTCAATTTCAGATAATTGGAGCTCATTTTCATTAATCAAATCACATTTATTCCCAAACACTACAATTGGGATATCTCCACAAAATCGCTTAATATCCTCATCCCAATTTTTAATATGGTCAAAACTAAGTGTTCCAAGTTCATTCTCTTCAAGACTGAATACAATAATTCCCGCTACACTCTCTCTATAGAATGAAGGCCGAAGAAATTTAAAATCATCTTGTCCAGCAATGTCCCAGAATAATAAACTAATATTATCTCCATTTATTTCTTTATCAAATTTAGAAAACTGGGCACCTATTGTTTCAATATAATCTGTATCAAAAGAACCAAGGGTGTATTTTCTAATTAGAGATGTCTTTCCTACCTTTCCATCCCCGATAACGGTAATTTTAAATTTTAATTTCTTTCCAGATTCACTCATCAAAAGAAATGAATAATAGAGTTTAATATTTAAAATATGATTAGATATTCAATTATAAAAAGATTTGGCAAAAATCTACATAAAGGTAACTATGATTTATCATTTTAATTAAAATAAAAAAAAGATATATAGAATAGGGGAATAGTGGTTTAAGTGAGGTCATTCAAGATGCCATTTATCTTAACTGTTTCCTCCATTTTCTATATTAGATTAAGAGATTCAACCCTTACTGATTTCTATCCCATTCAACATCGTTTTAGTATTTGAGGTTAAATATTCGAATCGTACTAATCGAGAAGTCTTCTGACGAACCGAAAGGCCAATAACCCCAACCGGGATATCCTCCACCTATTGGATCATCGAATTCAGCACATTCCAGAAAGAATATTTTTGCTGTACCTCCATCAAGAATTGCGTCGTCTGGCCATGGTTCATCTGGAGCAGGCCATTTCCAACCTGTTTCATAGGTGTATAAGTCTCCCGCACCCAAAAGCATTAAAGATTTTAAATGGGCACCTATTTCTTCTGGGATATATGAAATTGCATCGAAGTATGGAAGCATACAACCTGCTTCCCTTGTCCCTGCTGGAATTCCCCATGGTTCATAACCTTCATATTCTGCGTCAAGTGTAAATTCTAATCGAAAGAAATAATCTGCATAACCAAAAGAATGTAGATCTCCACAATCTCCAAAATATTCCATAGTCCAGAGGGGATCACCATTGTCGTCATATGCGGCATTATACAACTCTACATAGATATCTTTTACGAAGAGATATACCGTAATTTCTATAGAACCATCAAGCAAGACTTTTTCCTTAACATGACCACTATATTCATATTGATTTCCTGTAAAGACTCCGTCTAAAGAATCAAGCCACATCCAATAATCTTTGCCTTTTCCATCACCACCACCATATGCCGTTTCCCATGGTACTCCTACTCCAAAAGGATTATTTATTACCCAATCATCAATAGGTCTGATATTTACATGCTGTTTTCTTCTACAACCTTGAACTGCTGGTAAAAAGCTAAAGACGCAGATTCCTACAAATGCTAAAACAATTAATTGTGTTGTTAATAATTTTTTCATTCTTTTCCACTTTTTTTTAAATTTTGGAATCATCTTTTTAAAGATGATTGATTTAATCTGGTTATTAATTTCTTTTATAGTTTTTATTATCGCAGTTCTATAACAGTTCCGAACTACCATAACAATATTGAGATATATGGTGCGAGAAAATATGAAGATTAAGTCATTTAAAATTAATGTTATTTATACATCTAAAATTAGTTATTGAACATCTTAAGGAATATTCACATTATAATTAGATTAAGCAGAAAAGGAAAAGAAAATATAGAATGGAGGAATTTTTACCAAAGAAGCTACATATTTTCATTTACTCCTCCAATTCTATATCTTAATCTAGCAATTTCAACCCTCTAATTACTTCTCTCTCATTAGTGTTATTTCTACTGTTCTACACCCAAATATCTTTTCTCCTACGTTTTTTCTTGTCAAAGTTTCAATGTGATCAATATGGAAATGTTCAATAATAAGAAAAACCAGATTTTCATATATAGTTTTCACTATCATAGTTTCGTGGTAGTTCCGAATTATCGTGGTAGTACCATGGAGTAAATATAAATAGAACTTAGAATTATCTTCATATAAAGCTTTTAATAATTACTATAATTCACAATGTCGACACGGATTTATCCTCCTCAAGAAATTATTAACCCTCCCGTAATGGATAAAAAGAATTATGAACATATTATCCTTTGGATGTTATATAATAATGAGGAATGTGAATGGTCAGATTTTCTTCAGAGCCCGCTGGAATTATCTACATCAACATTATCCAGGCATCTTAAAACATTAATTCGTGAAGAATTCATAACAAAAGTATCAAAAGGGCATTATAAAATCACCTCTGAAGGAAAAAGAAGGTTTTATGATCTATCTAAAGTTAAAGAGGATAAAAGGATTTTAAATTTTCCTCCGGAGATAATTCTAAAAAATAGAAACTATGATCACTGGATACTATGGATGGTGTATAATAATAACTATTGCAAGTGGTCAGATTTTTTAGAAGATCCTCTTTCAATTAATCAATCTTCGCTATCTAAAACAATAAGATCTTTGATGAATGATGGATTTATCCAAAAAGATGAGGAAAATAGGGAATATAGAATTAGCCAATTAGGAAAATCCGAATATGCTAGAATACTCCAATTCTATGATCTTGATAGACAAACAATTTTGGAAGAAGAAAGTAAACGAATTGAAGAAATCACTAAAAAAACTATTAATTTTTTTAAGGTATATAAAATCACAGATAAAAAAATACAGTTTAGATTTCTCAATAATATGCTAAAATTAGATTACAATAGAGTAAAGTCTGTTTTAAAAAATGAGGAAGATTTTCACAAAATTTTACTCTATCTTTCAATAAACCACCCAAACCAATACCCGAATCATATTTCGTCTGAAGATTTTTCTCAAGACTATGACATTAAGGAGAACTTATTAACTTATTATGTTGATGAAATCGTGGAAAATAACATGTACCCAATAAAATTCTTTAAAATAACAGTAAATTCAGTTTTGGATTATTATTTTCAGGAAGATGAAAAATTAGAAACGATGATGCGGGCGATTACGGAGGATCACATAACAGAATTTACGTATTTAAACAAATTATTCGATCGATCATTAAGTATCGGTGTTATATTAAATGAAATTTCTGAAGAAATCTGCGATATTTTACTTAATGGAAAATTAAAGGAAGCATTAAAAGAGTTTTTACCCAA
>CAYNEU010000308.1:0-2967 GCA_964396275.1 uncultured archaeon
TAATCATTTTTTGAGCTTTCTCTTTGTCTTGTGATTCAGCAGATAGAAGTAATGCATTTCTATATAATGCTACTTTAATAGTTGTATATGTATCGTCATTGATTATCTTTAATTCATTTATTATATCGTGATATTTATATCCATTTTCATCTGCCATTTCCCGTAATCGATTATGTATATTATCTATCAGTTCTGATGAAACTGGAATTGTTTTATTAATTTTTGTACCCTTTGGAAATCCCCTTGTTAGTGAACTAAGGAGGTCGTTCTGAGCAGTCATAATTTCAAGGATCTTAAGAAGAATGAAGTTACCGTCTGAAAAGGGAGAATATTCAACAAAATAAAACTTTAATGTATCTGCAGCCGCAAAACATGCACGTTCCTCTCTAATTTGTCTTGAAATCTCCCCGGGATAGTTTTCTACTTGTTTTATTGGAAAACCACTATCCTCGATAAAATTTCTTACAACAGGAGATATTGAAGGTGTTGTAATAATGGTATTACCTTTCGATCTTTGTATTCTTTTATCAAATGAAATAAAAAGCATTAATAAGTCTTCGAAGCCTATCTCAAGCCCATTCTCATCTATCACCAATATTCTGGAACCATCCACATCAAAACAGACTCCAAGATGACTATTTGATGCCTTCACAATGTCAGCAGTGTTTCGAATTGTATTAATGCTAGGCACTGGATTTGATGCTCTTTCACGATAATGTGTGTTCAAAGCAATAACTTCAACTCCAATGTCATTAATCAAAAGTGGTGTTATTTTACCTGTAGGTCCGTAAGAACAATCTACAACGATCTTTAAATTCGCTTTCTTTATCCTTTTTTTATCCACAAATTGTTGAAGAGATTTGATATAAACATCTGTAGTCTGAGGTATTGCTGTTATTTGTCCTATCTCATTTGGATCCACCCTCCTAACCTGTCGAGGATAGTCATTATAAGACTCAATTATTCTCTGAATTTCTGATTGTGGTAGTTCAATCCCTCCAGCATCCAAGAAACGAATTCCAACATCTTCACTATATAAATGCCCTCCAGAGAAATAAACCCCTCCACTCGCCCCAAAGCGTCTAATTGTGAATTGTAATAATGGGAAAGTGCAATCTGAAAGATTTAAAAGATTTATCCCTGTAGACATCAAACCTGATGTGTAAGCTCTTTTTAACATTCTGCTATCGTTATGATAATCTCTCCCCAGCACAACAGATTCATTTTGTTTGAACATGCTACCATGAATAGATGCTATCGAGCTCGAAATCTCTGGGGTAAATACATAATTTGCTTTCCCTATAATTCTTCCGTCCTTTTTTAACTCATTAAGATTTGTTATTGGAATATTACTCATTAAGAATTACTTTTTAAAAGCTCGATAATATTTTAAGTGGAAACTATATATGAATTAAAGCTAAATGAGAATATATAACTTTAACGATTTTTGATTATTTGAGATTCTCTTTAATATTTAAGAAATGAAAAATTATATAACAATAACAAATTTCGATTAATTAAACTATCAATAGAGATAATACAGAATTATGACTGAAATTTTAGGATCTTTTTCATTAGTTTTGCACAGTCACCTCCCGTGGGTATTGGGTCATGGTGTGTGGCCCCACGGTATGGATTGGGTTAACGAGGCAGCTGCTGAAACCTACATTCCACTTCTTATAGAATTATATAAATTAATTGATGATGGATATCACCCAAAGTTAACTATTGGTCTCACGCCAGTGTTATGTGAAATGCTTAGTAATCCTAAATTTGTTGAGGGATTTCAAGGTTATCTAGAAGAAAAATACAATGCTGCTTTACATGATTTTGAAGATTTTACAGAAAATAAATATAATGATGGAAGAATCAAATTAACAGAGTGGTGGCAGGAGTTCTATGACCGAGTAAGAGACAATTTCTTAAATAGATATAATAAAGATATTGTGGGTGCATATAAAAAGCTGCAAGATATGGGACTTGTTGATATCATCACTTGTGGGGCAACTCATGGTTATGCTCCATTGCTTTCTAAAGATTCATCTATAGATGCTCAATTTAAAACAGGAGTCGATAATTATCAAAAGCATTTTGGGAGAGCTCCTACTGGTGCTTGGTTACCTGAATGTGCATATCGTCCTGGATACCGTTGGAAAAACCCAATAAGCGGAGAAGAATACGATCGCCCAGGTGTAGAATATTTTCTTGCTAAAAATGGTTTAAAATATTTCTTCATTGATACAGCTTTGCTTCTAGGAGGAAAATCACAAGGAGTCTATGCTGCTCGGTTTCCTTTGCTTGCTGAACTCTGGAAGCAATTTGAATCCCAATATGAAGAAATCCCAACTTCTTTTGAAAAATCTCAATATGAGCCATATTTAGTTTCTACTGATCCCTCTACTCCTGGTCCGGTTGGTTTTTTTACAAGAGATGAAAAAACTGGTATCGTAGTCTGGAGCGGAGAACATGGATATCCTGGCTGTGCTGAATATCTCGACTTTCATAAGAAGCATTTTCCTGGAGGGATGAAATACTGGAAGGTTACGAGCCCAAAGCTCGATCTGGGAAAGAAGATGTTATATTGGCCAGATGATGTTCCAAGGAAACTAGATGAGAATGCCAGCCATTATATCAATTTAACTAAGGATATCTTAAGAGAATATAAAGATAAATTTGGGAGAAATGGCATAGTAGTTGCCCCTTATGATGCAGAACTCTTTGGTCACTGGTGGTTTGAAGGAAATTGGTGGTTGGCAAGAGTACTTCGGTGGATGGAAGATGCACCTGAAATAGAATTAACCAATTCTCGACTTTATCTTGAACAAAATCCTCCAAATAAAGTTGTTCAGATTATAGAAGGTTCTTGGGGACAAGCTTCATCTCACTGGGTTTGGTTGAACGAATGGACAACATGGACATGGGAAAGAATTTATGAATGTGAAGCAAAAAGCGAAGAAATTATTACTA
>CAYNEU010000309.1:0-6412 GCA_964396275.1 uncultured archaeon
TAAATGCAACTGCAATAGCAACCGAACGTACCATCTGTTGTATCCTTGAAAATTATCAAAACAAGGATCATTCAGTATCAATACCTGACGTACTCCAAAAATATATGGATGGAAGAAAGATTATTAAGTCAATAAAATAAAACTTAATAGAAAATGATAGAAAAAGATTTAGAGGAGTTCGAAGAATTTTATAAAGAGAAGCTCGAATCTCAATTCTTTAAATTAAGGAGAGCGATCAAAAAATTAATTGTTGAGATTAGAGAGAATTTAATTGAAATAAAAGTATGTTTAGATCACTTTTTAGAGACGGGTAAGGAAAAGATCGATCAAAAAGCTCAAAGATCATTAAATTTTTTCTCGGATAGAATTAGAAAAGAAATTGAAGAGATAGAAATTCCTGAAAAGGAAATAAATTATGATAATATGATGGAATTGTTAAATTCTATTAAGAAATTATTTACAAGTATTAATGAAATCGCTAGAAAATCTTTACCGAAATTTCATAAAGAAGTTCAAGCAGAAATTAAAGAATTAAATTACATTACTCGAAAATTGGGCAAAAAACAAGCAGTTTTAGACGAATTTTTAAGAAAGAAGTATACTGATGTAAAAAATGCTGAAAATTTCCTTAAAAAGCTACCAAAACTCTTCCACCTTAAAGAAAATATTGAGCATGCGAAGTTGGATTTAGATGAGTTTGAAAAGGAGTTAGAGGAACGCAATAGAAAACAAGAAGATTTAAATTCAAATTTGTTAGATTTAGAAAAAAATGATCTTTTCAAGAGATTAGAAGTTGAAAAGGATAATCTTTTCCAATTACAATTAGCAATTAATGATAATATAGGTTTTAAGAAAGCATTGAAAAAGCTAAGGTTTGAATTAGAAAAAGGTACAATTCATGTTCCGAATATTGATTTAAATTATTTGAGAGATTTTATTAAAAATCCAATTAAACTGTTGGCTAATGAACGTAAAGATTTACCAAAATTCACAAGTCTTATGGTACAACTACGTCATACTTTGGAAGAGAACAAATTAAATCTTAAAACAGATACTAAACAAAAAACAATAGAACAAATAAATGCAATTTTTGATGAAAAACAATTACAAGAGAATATTGAAAAATATTTACAATTAAAAGATGAAATTAAAGAAATTGAATTAATAATTCTAGAAGCTGGACTTGCTCAAAAATTAGATGATTTAAAAAATGAAATTTCTACAAATACAGTGAAGTTAGAACACATTCAAAATGATTTTGAGAGAAAAAACAAAGATTACACTAGATATCTCGGAACTCTTAAAACTGAAAGGGAAGAATTCCAGAATTCTATAGAAGAAATCTTAAAAGAGAAAGTGAAAATAAATATTACTTTTTCTTTTTAATTCTTTATTTTTTTTCTGATATTTTAAAAGATCGATTATTATTAGCATCAATTTTTTTGATTGATAACTTTAAATTACTCTTTAAGAATCGAAAGACTTCTGTATCCATTAATTTAAGAATTTTTAAATACTCATAAGCGAGGACTAAATCTTGTTTAATGTCTATATCAAAACCAGCTCTAAAAGAATCATAAATAGCTATTTTATCTATTCCTTTCTTGTAAGCATTATTAAATAAAGCAATTAGAGAAGGTTTGTTTGGATGAGAAAAATATGAGGAAATAACATCGGGGGGATTCCTTCCCAAAATAGAAATTCCCGCAGAATGAATTGCAGGGCATATAACTAACTGATTATTTTTTACAAGGGTATGAATTTCATAGAAGTTTTCAGCAGAGATTAAAATTAAATCTAAAAAAGAAAATATTGTCTGTTTTGCATTAAACTTTTTAATTGCAATATTATTAAGATCTTTAATTACATTATCAAATGATTTTGGCGGAGTTGTTAATTCTTCTTTAATCCCTAATAAATCATAGTTATAAGCAATTTCTAATATTTCGGGCGTATTACAGTAAACTACCTTTTCATCAAAACAATTCACTTGTGTTAAAGTTTTTCCAAGATCCTTGAACATTGCAATTGTTAAATCTCTAAGTTGTTCAACTGAAAAGCAATCTCTGAGACGAGATTTTGTTCTCGATAACGGGGCAATAGGGATCAATAGAATACTCATAATAATTGCTTAAAAATCCTCTAAACAAAAATAAAATGTAAGTATTAAAGTCAAAAATAAATTTTAATATTTAAGATTATTTGGAATTTATTTAAAAGTATTTAAAATTTGAACCGATAAACTTTCGAATGCCTCATCAACGTTGTCATTCAATTTTGCGGAAGTTTCAAAATACATAACTCCTAATTCTCTAAGCTTTTTTTCTATTATTTCTGCACTAATTTCTCTTTTCAAATCAACTTTATTTCCAACCACTATATATGGTATGTCTCCACTTAATTCCTTTAATTTTGAAATCCAAAAATCTATATGATCAAAAGAAGAGACTTTTTCTAAGC
This sequence comes from uncultured archaeon, assembly GCA_964396275.1. GTDB lineage: Archaea > Asgardarchaeota > Lokiarchaeia > Sigyniarchaeales > SOKP01 > Loki-b32. Next base: position 2,461 of record CAYNEU010000309.1, read on the forward strand.
TAAAAATAACCATAGCTCCAACCGCTTGGACGAAATAATATTCATTAGCCCAAAGTTTATCTGTTTGCCCTCCAATATCCCAAAAATAGAGCTTAAATCCCTTTTGTTTTATATCATTCTTTAATTTTAGATTTTTTAACTCTAATTTATCTATTATTCTGCTCAAATCAATTTCTTTTATTAAAAAATTTGCTCCTATAGTTTGATGGTATTCCTCACTAAATTGGTCATCAACATATTGAGCTAATAGACTTGTTTTGCCAACTCCCGCATCTCCGCATAAAATTACTTTTCCACGGTAAGACATAAGACTTTTTTCCCTATCCCTAAATAGTATTTAAGATCTATTTACTAATTTTTGACTTTAGTTATATATTCTTCTAATAATTTATACCAATATATTTTTAATTAAATTAAAAAATCTAATTTTTTTGTACTAGTTGAATAGATTTACATTCACTTGTAATGAAATGTTTAAACAAATGTTCATATCCTACAATCTGTTTTGGAGTACCATTTTCTAACCATAAGCCTGAGGTATATTCTGGTGCATCTCGCACACTATCTAAGGTTGTAAGTAGAAATTGATTATCAGTTATCAATAATCCAAAAGGAATAACATTATCTCCTTCAATAGAATGAATTATCACTGAGATTTTTAATAACTTTTTAATTTCTTCTTTTAAAAGGTCATTATATTTTAAAGCAACAATGATTTGAATTTCTGAAGAGAATTTTTTATTCCAAAGTTCCTTTAGTACCCAATCATAACCTCCTAATTCTTGCATAAGCAAATCAGGCGTAATTATAAAAAAAATCCTCTCTTTTGCAGAAATAATTAATTCTTTGACTTTTTTCCGAATTTTAGACCTAGAACTAATTGACCAAACCCGTGGTTCAGATTCCTCTTTACCAATTTCTAATTCACTAATAATCTTTTCTAATGATATAGTATCTTCAATTTTTACCTTATATTCATCCCGAATTACCTTAAAGATTCTTGCAATAGGGATTACTTGATAATTAGCACCACGTTTGATAGGTTCTTTTTGAATAAAGCCTTTTTCAATTAATCGGTTCAAAGAATCATAAACCCTTGCTCGATCAACCCCTGAATGCTTTGCAATATCTGCTGGGCTTAAAATCTTGAATTTACACAATGTGAGTAATACTTTGGAGTCATTTTTCGTAAATCCTAATGTTTGGAGTGCTTTCTCAATTTCAAATTCATTTAGTTTTTTCTTTGTCGACATAAATTTTTAAAAACTATTGGCGAAATCCGTAAATATTTTTTATAATACTTTAATCAAACATTTAGTATTTTAATTTTTAGATCTCAAAAAAATAAAATGCTATCAAATTTTAGGTTTTATGGATTACAAGCTAAAAAAATTTAGTTCTTAAAACTTTATAAAGTCATTAAAAATTTAAAAAATCGATTCGTAATTATTTTTTATTGAATTTATTTATTGATTTGCTCATAGTAGTTAAAGTTCAAAAAAATTAGAATTCAAGGCTTTATAAAGTCAAATTTATATTTTTTTTTAATCCCCAAATCATTAATCTTTCAATAAAAATTAATTAATGATTAATAAATTATATTGGATTGAATTGGATTATGAATAAAAGTAAAACCTCAAAAAATCAAGAAACTATGGCTTTATTTAATAAAACTAAATTTTTAATTTTAGTCGGAAAAATTAATATCAAATTAATAAAACGATCTCATTTTCGATTCAATATGATCTCTTATTGCTCTTTCATACTGATATTGATTCCAATCATAACATTTATATAATAGAAATGTGTAGTTATACATAATTAACATCTAAAAAAATTAACTAAAATAAACTAATTAAATAGTGGAGGAATAATTATGGCTAAAAAGAAAGCACCTGCTAAGAAATCTGAAGGATATATTGCTAAAGCTCCAATAAGACGCTTAATGAAAAAAGAGGGAGCAGATCTCGTAGCAGCAGAAGCACTAGATAAGTTAATTAATTTTCTTGAAGGTAGTGCTGCCGAGGCTACAAAGAATGCTATAAAGGTTTGTAAAGCTGATAAACGCAAAAGAGTAACTGCGGCAGATATCCGAAATGCAACAAGATAAATCTTTCAGATTTTTATAACTAAAGTAATTTTTTTTCTTTTTTTTATTGATCACAGTTGTTGATTTTAAATTCATTTAAAATTCTTATAAAACTCCTCATTTAAAAATTCATAAATTGTATTTTCTAATTTTTGTTTAACAGAACCTAAACTTTCGGGTAAAACACGAGTTTCTCCTACTATATCAATGAATCCAAGTTCAGATCCATATCTAGGAACTATATGAAAATGTAAATGTTCTATACTACCCCCTGCATCTCGTCCTTGATTAACACCAATATTATATCCTTTGGGATTATATAAATTATCTAATAACAATTGTATTCCTTGAATGGTCCTATTAATATGGATTAATTCTTCTTTAGTAAGTTCAATGAATTTAGTTAAATGCCTATGAGTAACTATCATTAAATGGGCGGGATTATAAGGGTATAGATTTAATACAATAAAGCATAAATTATCTTCATAAATTTTTAGGGATTTAACTCGCTCATCATTATCACGCACAGCACAAAATATGCAATCTACATTCGGCCTTGCTTTTCCCTGAACATACTCTAGTTTTCCTGGGGCTTGCAACCATTTCTTAAAAATTTTAATCCACCGTAATATATTAAAATTGAAATTATGAATAGAGAGAAAAATCTGAGTCGGATGTAAATTCTTTAGCTTTCATAAAATCTTCCGGTTTTATTTTACCCGCACAATATTCGTCTAAAATAAAATTGCTATAAGCAGCACAATTAAAAACTTTTCGAATCATTTTAAATAAAGAATTCTTAGAGATAGATTCTTCCTTATTAAGGAATATTTGATCGATTATTTCAAATCTATGATTTTTTATATCTATTCGATAAAAAACGTCCTTTAAAAGAAAGGATTTTCTTAAATCCATGAAAAAACTCATTTTTTTATTATTTTCCAAGGAATTCAAAGCATTTATATGTGGTTCTGAGATTTGTACTCCTAAACTAACAATAATTAGCCCTTTGTTTTTAGGTCGAAAAACTACCATATTCCTACCAATTGGTCGACCGAGGGGATCTTTTCCGGGAGGGAATATAAATTGAAAACCAAATTCAAGTTTAGGATCAGGAATTTTTCCTCGTAATAATCCTTCGTCTAAAAGATAGTCTTGGATTAGTTGTTTGATATTACTTTCTACACTTGACATTATAATTCAGTAAGGTTAAGAATGAAGTTAATTTTATATTTTTTTTCCCATGAGTATATATTTTCGTACTTTATCAAAACTGAGAATTGATAACAAATTAATATTTTCCTTTTGGTCGAGGTTGAGGTTCAATTTCAGCGGATTTTAATACTTTGATATTACTTTCTAAATCTTCCTTAGGGGTACAATAAATCACTTGAAGCGAATCTAAGTCAATGTAAATCTTGCCAACGATACCTAAACCCATTAGTTGGTTATCTTTATTAACAAATGTATGATCTATATTCATTTTAATTGCTTTCTTTCCCCCTTCAAGTTCCACTAAAGAGGGTTTACAAGCAGTAAACCCAGGACCTCGATTTTGAAGTAAATAATTCATTAGGGCAAAATCTAATTCATCATTGATTTCTCCTTGTTCTTGAATGATTTTAATTATACTTGGATCTTGCATCTCAATAAAAATTTTCTTATTGTAAATAAAATCAGTATAACTAATTTTTATTTTTTTGGTAAGTCTAGTATTTTAAAAAAAATATGGAATAAAAATTTAATTAATCCCTTTCTTCACAAATGACCTCATCTACACTATGCAAAGCGCAATTATTCGTTCCAAGTGTTTCAGTTATCTCTTCAAGAGAGAGATTATTCCCTTCAATGTGAATATGTAAA
>CAYNEU010000310.1:0-5635 GCA_964396275.1 uncultured archaeon
CGATCTTCATCGGAATAAATATTAATTTCCGCTGAAATTTCATACTCTAATTTTAATTTTTTTTCTAATATTTTTGGAGATAATGATTCTATTACATTTTTCAATATTTTGTTAAAATTAAAATAAGTTGGTGAAATTTCAAATTTTCCTGATTCAATTTTAGAGATATCGAGTATCCCATTAATTAAATTTAATAAGTAGTTGCTTTCATCAAAAACTATCCCTAAATATTGCTTTTGTGTTTCATCTAATTTATCGGAGTAATCAAGTAAAAGTATTTCTGAAAAACCAATTATCGAATTCAAGGGAGTACGTAATTCATGACTCATCGATGCTAGGAATAATGATTTTGAATGATCAGCTTCTATAATCTTTAGATTCAATTGCTCTAGCTCAAGTGTACGTAGTTTTACCAAATCTTCAAGATAACTATCTAATGAATGATCAGATGTTATTGTAGATAAATTACCTATTGGAAAAAATTCATTAATCAAATCAATTGTCTCATTATAATAGATATGATCTGTCATTCCTGTTTTAAGTAGTGTTCTATATCGTTCTTCAAATGCTTTAACAAATTTATCAAGTGATTCTCGAAGAGCGGGAGTTGATATTTCAGAAAGTAGAACTGCTGTGACAAATTCACCGAGCTTAAACAATATTACGTTATCTTCAAGTTTTATCTCTTCTACAATTAAGGATTTACCAATTTTTCGACTAAGTTGCTGTAAGAGAGGTAACCATTTTGCTAAAAGATTTTGTTCATCCTTAGACGATTTAGTGCTTATGTCCCATGATAAATTAAACAATGGAATGCCAGAATAATTAGTAATAACAGTTATTCTTTGTACATTAAAAGATAAGATATACAATAGTTTTGGTTCATGATAAATAAATATAGATACGATACTTATAGAACCCGCAGCAATAAGATATCCAATTGGAAAAACTAACCACAATCCAAATGAAAAAAGGATTAAAATACAACCATAGAAAATTAAATTGACAATAAATAGTTTAAATGCATCTCTTTTTAATTCTAAAGGTGATTTATGCCAAGTTTGATAAAACCAATACACTAATTGAAATCCTAGTAGAAATAATGATAAAATATTTATTATCTTTAGGGGTCCTGCTACCCCTAAAGTTGGATAACCAAAGTATGCATTGTAATACAATTCTATGTTTTCAGGAACTAACGCTAAAATAATTGTGCAACCAATTAAAAAACTCGCAGCTACACTTTTATAATAATTAAATTTGTTCTTGGATACAAAATCAACATTTAATATTAAAGAAAATAAACCAATAGAATACATCATTGCACTAATACGTTTTAACTCGAAACTTAAAAAAATATATGCTGTGGTTTCAAGTAAATGAAATGCAGCAAAAACCAAGAATGTTATAAATAGAGATAAGAAGGTTTTATTTTTTTTAAGAATCGCAAACCTCAAAAATAATATAGTAAAAACAAAGAAGAAAATAAAACCCAAAAATGCGAATAAAACCTCAATGTTCCAATTTAAATTCATTTGAAGCATCATTTTCCATATATTTTTTCTTTTCCTAATCTCTTATATTTAATCTCTATTAATGTCATACTATTAAGTAAAATCATTAATCTACATCATGAAACAAATCTAGTTTTTAAATCTTGAGCAATCTTAGCAATTTTTTTTAGTTCTTCAAAATCTTTTTCAATTATTGCTTTCATTATGTCAACCTTTAATTTTTTAACTATTTCAAGAGTTACAGAAAATTCCTGGTTGACTTTATCATAGAGTTCATCGATTTTATTATAAAGAACTTGTGCATTTTCCTTATCCATAATTTCTGAGTTAATAATCATGTTTTGATATGAATTATTTAATTGTTCTAACCAATTCCTTCCTATTTCCATTAAAGGAAAGAGATCGTCAACTTTGCCCTTCTTAATCCCCATTTCAAATTTATCTCTATTATTTTCAAATAAATTTTGAAAAAAATTATTTATTTTATTTTCTATAGCTTTTAAGTTAATATTGGGATTCATAAAAACAGTTACAGTATAATTTTCGTATCCAAAAATATGCATTTTTAAATTACTTCCTTTTAATCCAAATCCTGTTAAGTCTTTAATGTTTAATTCTAAAGAAAATTTTTCTAATGCGCTGATGAACATTGGAATTAATTCAATATCAAATGGAATAATAGTATTATCATTTGGGATACTGTGAGTCATAAAACTTTTAAGTGCGTCATCAAATAGTTCAAATCGTAATAGAGATATTCCATCTTTGTCCGCTATTATAGCTCCTATAATTGATGGAGACTTTCCCTCAACAATGAGTTCTGTAGCAGATAAATCTCTTCTTGATCTCTCCAAAGAAGCAGAAGAGAAATCCTTTAGAATCTTTTGATAAAATAACTTACCTTTATTTGTCAAACTAAGAAGTTCTTTATTCTCTACATACTTTATTTCAATATGTCCTTTATTTACTAAACCCTCTATTAAATAATTTACTAATTTCTCCGGACGATTCAATTTTTCATAAAGAATATCTTTAGAAATAATTAATTCTTTATCAATTTGATGTATAATTTTAAGTGATTCTTCAACCATATTTAATAATAAACCTTCATCAGGAATAATGTCTTGAAGGCATACTTTCATGATATCAATGAAATATGAAAATGTTTTAGTAAAATACTCCCTCTTTAAACTTGTAAATAAAAAATCTATAGATGCCTCATTTGCGAAATCACTTTTAATTACGGTTTTAATTTCCCTAACCTTTTTTTCACTTACTAGATCTATTTTATGTAATAATACAAAAACATATGTTGATGGCGTTAAAGAATTTCTTATATCGATAATTTTCTCTATAAATTTAATGATTTCATCATAGCTAAGAGTAATATCGATTACTACTAACATTATCTTAGTTCCAATAAAAATTTTTTTTTCATCTGTTTCAAGCCATCGTTCATTTTCTTGTCCAGCCAGATCAAATATACCAACATCATGATTTATGCTAGGTAATTTTAATATGAGTGATTCCTCACCGTACGTTGGTTCTAAAGCATATTCTAGCAATTTATTAGAATTTTCACCTTCAAAAAAGACTTTACGAAGGGTAGTTTTCCCCGCACCAGGTGGTCCAACAAAAATTATTTTTTCACTCACTTTAATTAAACCACATTTTTATTCAAATAATATACATTTTTTAGGTGTAATCTAATTTGCCCAATTGTCCAAATTAATTTATTTGCACTAAGAGTCTCAGAAAGACAAATTAAATTTTTAAGACCAAATTTTTGGTAATTCAAACTATTCATAATTATATTAAAATTAAAACTTGAAAGTATTAAATGCTCAATTCTATCGTTGTTAACCATATTTTCAAAAGTTTTATTTAACTGTGTTATAAGTTTGTGCGAATGATTAATCATCACGGTATTAAAATCTTTGGACATTGATTGTACTATTATGCTATCATTTAAGTTAGTAATAAAAAACATCGTTTTAGAAAAGTCTCTAATACTATTATCTAAAATGTTTTTTAAATAAACGGTTTCTTTCGAAAAGCTGCTTAATAATTCATAAAATGCGTTGTATAGGCTGTAAATTAAATTTGGATAAATACTTGTATAATAAATTGGGACATCAAATTTCTTCTTTATTATATTTGTTATTTCCTCTAAAATCTCCCTTCTAGATTCTATTTCTATCAAATCTATTTTATGAAAGAAAACAATTAGCTTAGCAGTATAGGATTTTTCTTTTATAATAGCTAAAACCTTTTGAATATCATCCATAATTAGTTGGGAGTTGGAAACCCAAGTTGGATAATCAAATAGGTATATAATAATATCGGTGTTTTCAAAAGCTAAAATTTGGTCATTATTCACTTTACTTTCCAATAGATCACTTAATTCTTGCCCAGAAGAGTCGAATAGTCCTAACTCTAAATCTAACCACGAATAAACAGATGGTAATATTCCACGTGTAGGTTCTAAAGGATTAGATAATAAATCATTTGGATCATTTCCTTCAAACACAATCTTTTTAATTGTTGTTTTTCCGGTACCCGCTCTTCCAATTACTAATACTTTTTTTGATAATGATTCACCTAAAAAAATATTAATTTTCTCAATAAAATATTTTTTTCTATCACTCTTTGCCTTTTTTAAAAGCTCTCTAGAAAATTCAATAAATTGAGATTTTAATTTATATAAATCAATCTTTTCCTTTTCATCAAGAATAATAATAACAATTTCATAGCCAACCTCAGCAACTTTAGCTTTATCACAAAAACTCAAAATAAGCTGATCCTTATAGGAAACTTCAATTATCTCATCCTTCTTAAATTCCTCTTCATATGAATGAGTCATGTATATTTTATTTATTAAATCATCAGTCAACTTCAAATCTAAAGGGTACTTCAGCTCAAGTGTAGCACCCATCCTTGTATCCCAACTGAAAAAAGCTATACCCTTAACCATAATTATTTAATCATCTACATTTTTCTTCTAATTTTTTTGAGATTGAATAGGTAAAAGTAGATCCCGCTCCCAACATACTTGTAAAACTAATATCTCCTCCATGTAACTCTATTAATCTTTTTGTTAGTGACAAGCCAAGTCCCGTTCCGGGAACAGATCGAACATAGGTAGAATCTACTCTTTTGAATTCCTTAAATATTGAAGGGAAATCCTTACGTGCAATTCCGATTCCTGTATCATTTATTTTGAAAAGCCAATAATTATACTCTTCTTTAACAGTTAATGTTATTTTTCCCTCAATTGTAAATTTGATGGCGTTACTTAAAAGGTTTAATAAAATTTCTTTAAACATTATTGGATCTGCAAAAATAAATTTTTCTTCTTCTAAGCCCTTTATTTTAACCTTAATTTCTTTCTTGTTAATCAATGGTTTTAAGCTAGATTTTATTTGTTCAACCATATTATTTAGTGAAAATTTTTGAATATTTAATGAGATTTGTCCAGATTCAATTTTGGATATATCTAGAATATGTTTAATCATATCAAATTGATGTTCCGCGGAATTTTTAATATCAGATATGAATTCTCTTTGATCTTCAGTTAACTGACCATACACATCTTCCAGAAGTAAATCTGCAAATCCAATGATAGCATTTAGCGGAGTTCTCAGCTCATGTGACATAGTAGCCATAAATTCTGTTTTAAATTGAGATGATTTTACGATTTGATCTACAAATAATTTTTGCTGTGTGAGCGCATCATTTAACTCTTTAGTTCTCATTTGAACTTCATTCTCCAGTTCATCTTTAAATTTATTTTCTAAAATTTCCATCTTCTTTTTCTCAGTAATATCTTGAAAAATTAATTGAATTAGAGTGGTACTATCCTGTTTTATAATGGATGCTTGAGTTTCAACCCATAAATATTCCCCAAATGAATTCTTAACTTTAACCTCAATAGGTTCAGGAAAATCTTTTAAGAAAGAGGCTGTGAAAATTCGTTTAAAATATTTTTTAACTTCTAAATGAAAAATTTCATTATATTCCTCAATGGATTTTCCAACCATATTATTTCTATTTAGACTAAATAAAACTTCTATTGTAGGATTGGCATCTATAATAACTCCATTTAAATCAATAATGAATAT
>CAYNEU010000311.1:0-5963 GCA_964396275.1 uncultured archaeon
AAATTGGAGTCCAATATATCTTCCAATACCTGAAAAATATTTGATGAATAGAGATTATCAAATCCAAGATCTTCCCATTCCTCTTGAATGATAATGAACACTTCACTTTCAAAAGATCTTATTACAAAACTAGAAAAAGATCATAATGAAATTCTAGAGTATTTAATAGATCGGGATTATCAGATCCAAGATCTTCCTTCTAAAAACATTACTTCACAAAGCGAGGGGGAAGCTTATACTATAGCATATCCTATTCAGGGTATCTTAAAATATCATGGAATTGTTAACGTTGAACATCGAATTCCCTATTTTCCAAGTATCTCTTTAAATAACGATTGTGGATCTACGATTTCTTATTTAAAGTTTGATAAAAATTTGAAGGAAGATCGTGTTTTTCTCAATGGTAAACCTGTGTTTAATGATGAATTAGAAAGAGTTAAGGCTACTTTAGACTTTATTCGAAATTATTCTAAAATAAGTACAAAAGCCATACTGATTTCTCGAAATTTTTTAAAAACAGAGAGAGAGCAACAAATAGGTAAGGGTTTAGGGACTTCAGCTTCGGGTTCTTCTGCTCTTTCTTTAGCAGCTTTAGCCATTATTTATAATAATGATGAAAATTATGTACATAATAAAAGATTTTTAAGTATATGTTCAAGATATCTTGCGAGTTCTGGCTCTCGAAGTTCTACTGGAGGGTTTTCTCTTTTACTCAGTCATCCAAATATTGATCCTTTTGATTGTTTTTCAATTCGATTGGATCGAAAAGAACATCAATCTTTTGTAGAAGAGATTGCACTTTTAACAATTCCAATGAAATCTGACTTAAAAACACATCAAGCACATAAAATCGTACCAAGTTCACCTTTTTTTTCTACTTGGTTAGAACAGCGAAAACAGCTTATTTTCGAATTTTTTGAAGCATTAGAGAATTCTAACTTAAATAAAATAGGTGAATTAGCAGAATATGATACATTCTGTCTACATTCTGTAGCAATGTCAGTTAAAAGAAATAATATTATTGCGTGGGAATCCGATACGTTAAAAATTATGCTTAAGATTCGTGAACTACGAAAAAGAATTGGGTATAATGTGTATTTCTCAATTGATACTGGACCATCACTAGTCTTATTGACTCATGAAAATGAAAAAAGGAAAATAATTGATGAATTAAAACCCTTCATACCTGAGTATGAAATAATTGAGGGAAAAATAGGGGGACCCTCAAAAATAATTACTTCTACCTCTCCAGAAGCTAAGAAAATAAAAGCAGATATAGAAAACTTTATTAATTTTTAGAAAAGAGATTTTAATTATGAAAGAATTCCATTCTGATATCTCCGGATTTTATAAGTTATCATTAGAGGAACGTCAAAGAAAAATTTCTAAGATAGCTAACCTTAATAAAGAAGATTTGAAGATTTTACAAAATTTTGGATATTTCAAACCTAACCAAATTGATACTTTAGTAGAAAATGTTATTGGGAGTTACCAATTACCATTTGGCTTAGCTTTCAATTTTAAAATCAATAATAAGGATTATATAATACCAATGGTTATTGAAGAACCTTCAGTTATAGCAGCAGCTTCAAATGCAGCTAAATTTGCGAGAAAATGTGGAGGTTTTCATTCAGAAGAAGTAAGATCGGTAATGATTTCACAGATACAGATAACTGATTTACCTGATATTAAAATTGCAAAAGAAGAAATATTAAATAATAAAGATTATCTTCTAAAAATCGCTAATGAACAAGATCCTTTATTGAGTGAGTTGGGTGGCGGTGCTTTTGAATTTGAAATTCGAGAGTTAATGACAAGAAAAGGAGAAATGTTGATTCTTCATTTATTAGTTGATGTTTTAGATGCAATGGGGGCGAATGTGGTAAATACTATGGCTGAAATTATCAGTTCATATATAGAAGAAATATGTGGTGGTAAAATCTATCTTAGAATTGTATCTAATTTGGCAACTCATCGAATAGCAAAAAGTAGGGCGACTTTTGATAAGGAATTATTAGGTGGAGTAGAAGTTGTAGAAGGGATCTTAAATGCTTATGAGTTTGCGCTTGCAGATCCGTATAGAGCAACTACACACAATAAAGGCATAATGAACGGAATTGTGGCTTTAACATTAGCTACAGGAAATGATACGCGCGCTATTGAATCTGGAGCTCACGCATATGCTGCATTAAGTGGGCAATATTCTCCATTAACAAAATTTCAGGTTGATTCAGATGGAAACTTAGTAGGAGAAATAGAATTACCTCTTGCTCTTGGCATCATTGGAGGTATGACTAAAATACATCCGATGGCCAGATTAGCTTTAAAAATCTTAAATATTAATAGTGCCAATGAACTTTCTCAAATAGCTGCGGCTCTCGGATTAGCTCAAAATGTAGCTGCTCTAAGGGCTTTAGCTGCAGAAGGAATTCAAAGAGGTCATATGACGCTACATTCAAGAAATATTGCAAGACTTGCTGGAGTACCTGAAAAGTTAATAGAAAAGATAGCAAACAAATTAGTTGAAGATAAAAAAATCAGAGTTGATTATGCAAAAGAAATTTTAAAAAGAATTGATAAAAATGAAAACCTTTAGTTTTATAAAATGTGTTTCTGTAACTCAAAATATTAGAAAGATAGATTATTCGAATTAAGTTATTGGGATGAATGAAATTTATGGGATTTAGAGAATATATAAATCAAATTGATGAGAAAGGACTTCTTAGAAATGTCAATATTGAAGTGTCGAAGAAATTAGAGATCTCTGGAATATTAAAAGAGAGTGAACCCACTCCAGTTATATTTAATAAGATAAGGGAATCAAAATTTCGAGTAATTGGGAATTTATTCTGTACAAAAGATGTAATTGCTTCATATTTTGGTGTAACACCCGCAAATCTTATACCAATGCTTTCAAAAGCAATTAAAGAGCGTTCAGAACCAGAAATTATTACAAATGCTCCTTGTCAAGAAGTTATTGAAACCAGCATTGATTTAGATAAAATTCCAATTTTATACCATTGCGACAAGGATGGTGGAAATTATATCAGTTCTGCTGTTGTAGTCACCAGAGATCCCGATTATGGTCAAAACTTAGATTTTCATCGAGCAATGCAGTATTCTAAAGACAAATTTGCAACCCGAATAGTAAAAGGACGTCATTTCTATAAATTTTTAGAGAAAAATGGCGAAGTAGAAGTTGCTTTTTGTATAGGAAATACACCCAACATACTAATTGCTGGAGCTACATCTGTTGATATTGGTGTTGATGAATTAGAAATAGCAAACGCTTTAGAACCAATTAAAGTCGTAAAAGCAAACTTAGTAGATCTTATTATACCCGCAGAAGCAGAATTTGTATTAGAGGGACGCGTTTATTTTGAAGAAAGGCACACCGAAGGTCCTTTTGTCGATCTGACTGAGACCTATGATGTGATTAGAGAGGAACCTATTTTTGAAGTTAAAAGAATCACTCATAGAAAAGATGCGATTTGGCAAGCTTTATTACCTGGAGCGCTAGAACATAAAATATTGATGGGTATGCCTAGAGAACCCACTATTTTCAATAAAGTAAATGAAGCAGGAGTTAAGTGTTTAGATGTAAATATTAGTCCTGGGGGGTCTTCTTGGTTGCACGCAATAGTCCAAATTGATAAGAAATCAGAAGAAGATGGAAGAAGGGCAATAGAAGGAACCTTTACAGGGCACACAAGCTGTAAACATGCTTTTATAGTTGATAAAGACATTAATATTTATGATCCCTTATCTGTAGAGTGGGCGATGGCAACTCGTTTTCAAGGAGATACCAGAATGATTGTCAAAGACAAAGAGCCAGGAAGTAGTCTAGATCCGAGTGCTGAGCCAGGAACAAAAATGACGACAAAAATTGGCTTTGATTTAACTAAACCACTTATCATCAAAGGAAAGAATTTTGAAATTGCAGAATTTCCAAAAGTGGATATTAAAAAATATTTTTGAGATAAGGAGAGAAAAATGAAATTAACATCAGAAGAACAAGACATGTTAGATGGAGTCTATGGAAAGGCTGCTCGAAAGTCAATGGAAATATTAACCACATTAGGTGAAATATTTGAAGCAGAATCCATGGTTGATGTTTATGGTGTTCAAATAGCCGGGGTTTCATATGATAATCTTGGTGAAGCTGGTTTAGAGTTCTTAAACGAAATGGCAGAGGATGGTAAGGTTAGAGTTTTAACAACCTTAAATCCCGCTGGAATGGATCGGGAAAATTGGCAAGTATTGGGAATAGATAAGGAGTTTGCAATAAATCAAAATCGAGCAATTGATGCCTTCGCTAAAATGGGTGTAATTACAACGTGTTCTTGTACGCCATATTTTATTGGAAATACTCCACATTTTGGACAACACCTTGCTTGGGCAGAAAGTAGTGCAGTTTGTTATGCTAATTCTGTAATTGGTGCTCGAACTAATCGTGAAGGGGGTCCAAGTGCTTTAGCATCAGCTATTACAGGGAAAACGCCAAAATATGGATATCATCTGGATGAAAATCGTCATGGGGAAGTATTAGTTAAGGTTACTACTCCAATTAAAGGTACCGACGGATTTGGTGTATTAGGAAAAATAATTGGGGACAAATTAGTTAAATTAGGAAAAAAAATACCATATATTACAGGAATTCCATCTGCTACAGTTGAAGAGCTCAAATCATTTTGTGCATCCATTGCGACTTACGGTGGAACAGCACTATTCCATATGGAAGGAATAACTCCAGAATATAATTACTTTCCTAAACCAGATGATATTATTTTTGAAATTAATCAAAGTGACCTAGATAGAACGAGAATGGAACTTATTGATGATGATATTGAAATCGATTTCATTAGTATAGGGTGTCCTCATGCTTCAATTCACGAAATCGCTGAAATTGCGAAATTACTAAATGGAAAAAAAGTAAAGAAAGAATTCTGGATTACGACTGCTCGACCAACAAAAAAGATTGCCGATGAAACTGGTTATTCTAAAATAATTGAAGGTGCTGGAGCAAAATTCGCAGCAGATACTTGTTGTGTTGTAGCTCCAATTAAAGGACGTTTTAAAGGAATTATGGTTGATTCAGCAAAAGCATGTTATTATGGACGTGCAAAGAATAAATTTAAAGTAAAAATTGGATCAATTGAAGAATGCATCGAGGAGGCTACAAAATGATACTTGAAGGAAGGAAAATCTATAAAGGTATTGCTGAGGCAGAAGCAATTGTAACGAAAGATGGAATCTCATTTTATGGTGGTGTTGATCCTGATACAGGGAAAGTAGTTGAGGTTGGACACGAACTTGAAGGTCGATCGATTACAGGAAAAGTTTTAGTTTTTCCATCAGGTAAAGGATCTACAGTAGGATCTTATACTATGTATAGAATGAAAAAGAACAATACAGCTCCTATTGCAATCATTAATACACAAATTGATACTATCATTGCAGTAGGCTGCATAATTAGTGAAATTCCTTGTGTAGACAAAATTGATATTAGTAACATAAAAACAGGACAAAAAATCATTGTTAATGGTTCAGAAGGAACTGTGGAGGTAAAATGAATGGGTACGGGGAAGGGTTATGGAAAGACAATCCTATTCGGGGAACATTTTGTAGTTTATGGACTTCCAGCAATCGTATCCGCGTTAGGAACTTTTACTACTGCAGAGGTTAAAGTTATGAAAGGACGTGGATGGTCTGTTGACGATCAGAGACTCGCAACACCAGGGTACAAAAAAATGAAATATAACGAAGCAATGCAATCAGTTACAAATGTAATAAATCATTTAAAGATAGATATTGATAATCAAAAGCTTGAAATAACTTTTGCTGGTAATTTAATTGCAGCAAGTGGAGTTGGTGCTTCTGCTGCTCAATGTACATCCTTAGCTCGTGCCCTTAATGATAAATTTAATCTTAATCTAGAAGACGAAAAGATAAACGAAGCAGCT
>CAYNEU010000312.1:0-5285 GCA_964396275.1 uncultured archaeon
TCTCAATTCCTTATGGGTATTTAAATAATTGGGTTGAAGTAAAGAAGCCTAATGATTGGAATATTACTTCTGTTTTGAATGGGTATGGGATTGAAAAAAAATCAAGTTGTTTTGGGGTAGAATATGGTTCCATTAGTTTAATAATACCTGAAGGACAATTAAGTTCTGGTTTATGGATAATTCAAGCGTTTGGTCAAAATTATATTACAAAAGGGAGTATGGTTGTTTGGAATGGAACATTCTATAATGAACAATTGCAAATTACTAATGGTGATAAGTTTCGCATTAATGTAACTTTAAACAATACAATTTCTCTCGCAGATACACAAATAAATTGCACAATTGAATATCCTAATGGCACAATTTTTAAAGAAATTGAAAAAGAACCATTATCCTATAATGTAGATTTTGGTGATTTTACTGTTGGAGATAACATGTCGGTTGGTACTTATCAAGTAAGTATAATATGGACAAACAATCTATCTTTTTTAAGTAGAGATAAGATAGGGTTCTCTCAATTTGCATTTAGCGTCTGGCATCATACAAATCTAACAGCTATAAATTCTTATGAAGAGAAAGTTTCTGGAGAGCCACTTTTAATAAGAGTAAAGTATATGGATTCCGATTTTAATAAATACATTGATTTTGCGACAGTAACTTATAATTCTACTTTTGGAACTTCTGGAAATATGGTTTACACTGGTTCAGGAATCTATATTATTGATGTTGATTCAAGTGAATTAGAACTGGGAGATTATTACTTTTCATTCAATGCTTCAAAAAATTACTATGAGAATCAGTCCATCAGAAATCTGATCCATTTAAAAATAATAAATCAACCAATGATATTAGAGGTTCCACATACTGTTATTAGTGCTATGGCAAATGATTATGCTATTTGTCAGATAAATGTTACTGGGGCTATTTCTAGTACTTTATTACCCGGTAATACAACCATTACTACTGATTGGATAAATCCGTATTCTGTATCGAATATTAGTGATGGCATATATGAACTTAATTTTTCTACATATAATATCCCATCTCAAGGTATTATAGAGGTTTTTACAGTTACTATTTTTGCTAGTAAAACCAATTATGGAAGTACTACTGGTTTTGTCTCGATACAAGTACAACCTTTAGCTACTAATGTAAATCTAAATCAGACTCTCGTTAATGCTTTATTTAATGAGAGCTTCTATTTAAAAGTTAATTATACAGATGCGGGAACGGGTGAAGTAATTACAGGAGCTACCTTAAATGTATCATGGGCATCATCTTATGCAATTTATCCTGTTACTGATGGTTTTATAGTTTATTTTTCTTCTATCAATCTTTCAATAGATGTCTATACAATAATCTTTCAATTAAATCACCCTGGATATGTAACTGCTTTCAAAAATATCTTTGTAAGTATAGGATCAATACCAACTTATATAGAATTATATTTGAATCAAGAAGACAAAACAATGGAAAAGTCTGTCACAATTCAATCGAATGAGGATTTAAATATTACTATTTTATATAAAGATTCGTTAACTAATCTTTTTATTTCTGGTGCTACAGTGGGATTGAATGGTTCAGGGATTTCAAGACTCTTAGATGAAAATGGACAGCAATATGAGACTAATTTCAGCGCGGGGTCATTACCTATTGGCATTCATTTCTTAACGGTTACAATCGAAAAAGAAAATTATTTGTTTCTTTCAGAAATTTTTAGCGTAATAGTAAACCCCATAACTACAATAGCAAGTCTAAATGAGACAATTATTAATGTATTCTTAAATCAAGGCTTTTATTTAAAGGTGAACTATACAATTGCAGGAACGAGCGAAATCATTACCGAAGCGGTATTAAATGTAACATGGGCATCAATCTATATGATTTTTCCTGTTGCTGATGGTTTTATAGTGTATTTTTCCACTAGCGGTCTTTCAATAGATTTCTATACAATATTCTTTCAATTAAGTCATCCAGAATATCAAACGGCATTCGAAAGTATATTTGTAATTATAGAGGAAAATCCAACTTATATTGAAATATATTTGAATCAAGTAGACAGAACAACGGAAAAAACTATAACACTTCAATGGAATGAGGCTTTAAATATTACTATTTTATTTAAAGATTCATTGACTAATCTTTTTATTTCTGAGGCTATAGTGAATTTGAATGGATCTGGGATTTCAAGAGTCTTAGATGAAAATGGACAGCAATATTATACTATTTTAAGCTCAGGAGTCATGTCTGTTGGAATTCATTTTTTGACGGTTTCAATTGAAAAGGATAATTATATTTTTGTTTCAGAGATTCTTAAAGTAGTAATAGAACAAGTAGAGATTTCTATTGGGACAATTGATTTCAAAGATTCTCTTGATGTATATGCTGGAAGCAACCAATTAATTAAAATAAACTTAACGGAGCAAAATTCAGGAAATTTAATTCCAAATGCTAATATAACCTTCTCTTGGAGATTTGATATTGGTGAATTTGAAAATTTAGGTGATGGTACTTATCAAGTTCAATTAAATATTCCAAGGAGCGCATCGGGAAGTTATAGCGTTATGCTCATAATATCGGTTGAAGGTGGATTTTATAAAACTACCGAATCTTCTTTTCTTATATTAGTATTACAAAAACAAACTCCAGATAATAGTTATTTAATCTGGGTAATATCAGCAATAGTGCTATTAAGTGTAATAGGGGTTCTTGGTGCTTTAATTGCAAGAAGCTATATATTTTTACCAAGGAAAAGAGAAAAAGAACAGCAATTTTTAGATAAGATTCAAGTCTTTAAAGATCTTAAGAACATTCAAGGAATAATGCTTATTCAAAAATTTAGTGGTATGCCATTTTTCACGAAAAATGTTTCTGAATTTAATTTTGAAGAAAATATTCTAATTTCTGGTTTTATTCAAGCAATTACTTTATTTGGTGAACAATCTATTATAGCTACTTCATTAAAAGAGGGAAAAAAGCATAAAGAAATATTTTCGGAACACATTATTGAATTGAATTTTAAATTTTTTCATTTGCTCATTTGTGATTATCAATGTCTAAGAACTCTTCTAATTCTTAAGGATTCATCTTCAGAGAAGTTAAAAAATCAGTTATATTTATTATCAGTGGAAATTTCTTCTAAGTTTTCTGGAGAAATAGAAGATTATAAAGGAAAAGCCATTGAGTTTGGAACTGAAATTGAGATTCTGTTAAATAAGTTCTTATTTTTATATTATAATGAGCCTTTCAAATTAAACCAAGGTGAAATATATATAGAATCTTTGAAAAAGACTCGCGAATTAGAATCAATGGAGTCCCGAGTTCTTAATGTAATCATAACAATAACCAAATTTAGCGAGGAAGTTACAGTAGATAGAATAATTCAAGAAATGGGCGAAGAAAATGTAGATTTAATTTATGGTGGTTTGCAGTCTTTAATTGAAAATAAAATAATAATTCCTGCCAATTTGATTAATAACCAACCAAATTCATTACCAAGTAAACTCATAAAAGGTTAATTATTTTTTTAGTATTTCTCAATCAAATTTATTTAAATCCTTGGCAAAAAGAATCCACGTTTTCTGGTAATATATTATTATTATATCCTCCTTCTAGTAATGCATATCGCCTTCCCTTACATAATTTTTTAGAAAATATTTTCATTAAATTACCTAATTCATGATAATCTTCTGGGTATAAAAGATGACCCCAATCTTCAATTCCCTGATCGAATCCTGCGCTTGCCACAAATATATCAATATCTGTTAAATTTTCCATACATTGTTCAACCTCTCTGAGATATCCAGCTCTTCCACTCGAATCAGGGTTAAGAATTGTGACTCTAAAATCATCATTTCTATTTGTTAATATATTTATGTTGCCATCTCCCGTATGCAAGTCAAAGTCTAATATAAAAGCGGATTTTATCTTACCTTCTGAATATAGCTTCAATAAACTTATGCTTATATTATTAAAATAACAGAATCCCCAACAAGAATCCGCTGAAGCGTGATGACCTGGAGGTCTAATAACTGCAAATGTTGGATTGCCTTTATACCCTTCTTCAGCAGCTTGAATTGCTCCTCCCGCAGCTAAGGATGCTAATTCAAATAATAACTTGTCTCTTTTTATATTTTGGAGATGCCTATGAGTATGAGCTCTTAATATATCTTCATCTGTTGCTGGATTAGGAGTAATTATTTCATATTCTTTATTTTCTGTAATTTTTTCTATAATTCCTTCTAATCGTCCTGCAGAAGCTGCAGGATCCCAAGCGTATTCAGAATTATAATATTTTTCATGAAAAACAATTTTCATAAATTTTTTAACCTTCATTAATTACCTTTAAAAAACCATATGATGAATATTATTTAACCATTATATTAGGCTTATTAACTTTTTTTGTAATATACGAAAATGTTCGATGATAATGATATATACCGTAATTTGCAAGTACACTTAGATCAATTTCCTGTAGGATTTCCAGCAACAACAACAGGTATTGAAATAAAAGTATTAAAGCACCTTTTTTCAGAAAAAGAAGCGTTGATTGCGACAAAGTTAAAATGGTCGTATGATACTCTTGAAAATATTTATAATCGTCTTGAGAATAAGTCTATTTCAGTTGAATCACTAGAAAATTCGCTTAATAATATGATTAAAAAAGGTACAATAAAATATACGATTGAAAATGGTACGAAATTATATGCTAATCTTCCATTAGTTGTAGGTATTTTTGAATATCAAGTTAACAAGCTCACTAAAGAATTTTTTGAAGATTTTGATGAATATTTAGTGAGTGCATTTGGTGCAGAGTTATTAGGTACAAAAATCTCTCAATTTCGTACTATACCGATACAACAAAGCATCACTCCAGAAAATTTCATAGCAAACTATGATGAGGTAAAACAAATAATTCAAAATTCTGAGGAACCCTTAACGGTAGCTAATTGTGTTTGCCGTCAAAGCAAAGATCTTTATGAACAATCATGTGAAAAAACATCTTTAAGGGAAACTTGCTTTTATTTTGGAATAACAGGTCAATTATTTCTAGATCAAGGATGGGCCCGTCAAATAAGTAGAGATGAGGTTTTAAGCATTATGGCGCAAGCTGAAAGTGATGGACTTGTTTTCCAATCAGGAAATACGGTAAATCCAGAATTTATATGTTGTTGTTGTGGTTGTTGCTGTGCAATTCTTACAAAATTACAAAAACTCCCACGTCCATCAAGAGTTATTTCAAGTAATTACTATGCTGAAATAAACTCTGATTTATGTGTGGGGTG
>CAYNEU010000313.1:0-4054 GCA_964396275.1 uncultured archaeon
CTTTAGAATTTTCGATGTTGTTGATAATTATTATTTTTTTCAAGTATATAAAACTATTAACTTGGAATAGAGTATTACATTGAGTGAAGAAATCTTATGATGAAATTATTTTAACTATTTTTTATCTCAAATATATAAGAAAACTTGAATACCAAAACTTTAATTATAATCTTGGTATTAAAAATTAATATAGAAATATCAAGTGAATCAAAAATGGTTGATAAAGTTACACCTTTTTTAATTAACATGGGTGAAGTAATTCCCGCACGGAGTCAAGCAAGTTTACTTAACGAATTAGCAATGGGCTTAATTGAATGCGTAGGAATTTACGGTAAGAGTTTGAAAAAATTAGGTAAAATATCCAAAATATCAACAGCATTTTGGCCCGTCCGCCTGATTCCCTTAAGTGATACAAGAGCTTGTGTTTGCAGTTATCTTTTAAATAAACAAGAAAAATTAAGTGTAGGACAATTTGCTCAGATGCCTCCGCGACCTGAAAATGTTATTAAGGGAGCAGATCCTATATCTTTTTTAAATTCATTACAATCTTATAATAATTCTTATCTAAGAAGGTCAAAAAATTTCAAACGGGGTATTGCTATTCAAGAAGCTTTATTTAGTACGAGTGAAGTTGGATATTTTCAAAATTTTTTCCTTAATCAATACGCTTTAAGTTCTCATTCAACTCCTTATTTTCTTTTAGAAGGTGGTCCTATCACAAAAAGTGTTAATCAAATCAAAATACTGCCAGAAATTAACGAATTTGTATCTCAAAAAGATGTAAAAATGTTAGATTCTATTGGTGATATCATTGTTAAATTATGTGAGCAATGGATTGAAAAGGGTGGTAAGGAAGTTGATAAAATTAGAGATACGAAAGTAGATACTGGAGAAGAAGAGAAGCAACTCGCAATACTCAATAAAGAAATACAAGCTGAAAAAGAACGAGAAATAGAAAAAACTCCAGAAGAATTAGTCAAACTCGGAAAATATAAAATCAATGATAAAACTGGAGAACTAAATAATCATCTTAGCACACTTAAAAATAGTGTTGACAGTTTGAAAAATGCAATTAATCAACGTGACCTATTTTTGGTAGAGGAGGGCTTAAAAGACATAGATGTAAAATATCGTGAGTTAGGAGATTCAATCACTAGATATAAGAATGAAATTGCTCAATTACGCAAAAATGTACAGCGTGAAATCTCCGATCTTGAAAAAACAAAACAGCAAAAACTCCGAGAATTGGAGCGTAAAAAATCTGAAGTAGAAAAACAAATAGAAGCAAAGCATAGCGTTCTTAGCAAAGATTTAACTTCTGCTGAGGATGCAGTAGCACAAATCAAGACAGAAAAACAATCTTGTTTGGACAATATTGAATCAATAAAAGATATGGAAATGACGAGTGTCCAAAACTTCTTCAATAATTACACCCTTGAAGTAAAAACTCAAAATGTCATAGTAGGCATCCCTATTTATATATTCTTCTTTGTAGATCCTAATACAAATAGAACCACTGAAAGAGCTCCTGTGTTACCAATATTGATTGATGGAGGGAAAATTGTAAGTACTAAAGTTAAAGCAAGCTTTAGACAGAAATTAAGAGATTTAATGAATAAAGAAAATTCGATGATCGAACTAGTAGAAACTCAAGGAGATAAAAACAATTTAATGGAAATGAAAAACTTAGATTCACGCTTAGAAGATGCAATCAATGATTTACGAATACGAAAAATATTAAATAAGAAGCAAGCAGATACAGCAAAAGGGATAATTGCTAATCTAATTTGGTAAAAACTAATTCTCTTAATTAAGTTCTTTTTCAAATATTATTTTACACTAATGTATTAATTCAAATCTAATATCTAATAATTTAAACAAATTTAAATAATTTTTAAATAGTAAAAAGACATTTTAGTAAATCAAGTTAAATTATTAAATCTTAAAAATTATTGGTGAAACCAGATTGAAAAAAATGAGAATAAAAATCATTTCCTTAAGTTTAGTTATTCTTTTTTGTATTTGTAGCTCTTCATCTTTGAATACTGTTAAAGATAATATATTAAAAGATGAGATTCAGCAAGAATTTACGCCAAAATCAAGCAGTAATGGTATAACCATTTTAACTCCAGAAAATATAACATACACAGATTCAATGGAGGGGTATTATCCTGCTACGTATGGATTTGAAAATGACTTAGATGGATCTCTTCCTTCAGGATGGCTAGATCTTTCTGTAGGAGGTGCAACTTCAACAGTTGATGGAGAAAAATTTAATCATAAAAAAGTGCTAAAAGCTTATGATCCTGGCACTGGAGCTTGGACTAACACAAATATTACATTTTCTCCGCAAATAAGTGGATCAATAGAATTTTGGGTCTTAAAAGAATCGGGGGGCGATGGTTCGCCTTGTGATTTTAATCTTAGAGGCGACAATAAAAGTTCGGGTTACTCTGATGCAGTGCGCTTACTAATTGATGATAGTAACTGGGGAAATACTTTTTATTCGGCGGGTTATGGATATTTTGCTGAGGATAAATACTCTGATAATCAATGGTTTCATATAAGATTAGATTTTAATTGTAGTTCCGATAGGTATGATCTCTATTTAGATGGATTAAAGGTAATAGATCAAGCTAATTTTTACTATACCGAGAATTATATAGACCATATATGGTTTGCTAGCTCAAACGGTCGAAGTGGTACTTATTATATAGATGCACTTAGTTTTTCATGGGATCCTAATTATAATATTGGAGATAACTTATATGAAGGTTTATTATTAAGTGCTAATACAGAAATTCTGCTTGATTCAATGACTTATTCGCTAGATAATCAACCAAAAAGAGTTTTTAAACAGAATACTACCATTCTAATGCCAGAAAATGGACTTCATGCAATTCAAATATATGGTGTAGATATATTTGGTACACAATATCAATCGGATATGAGATATTTCACCGTAGATTTCCCAATTAACATTATAATACCAGAAGCAAGAACTTACAATGAACCAATGAATGGATATTATCCTGCTACGTATGGATTTGAGAGTGATCTCCCGGGAGCAGACGCAAAAGATTGGTGGCATGATGTACTTTCAGGAACTCATTCATATCTCATCGATTCATACAATGGACATAATATGGTATATGAGTTATATGATAATACTGGCGGAAATCCTGATACTTATAATTCCTATGCTACTCAATCTAATGGAACTGTAGAGCTTTGGGTCCTCGTAAAGATATCTGGGTATGTACTTTGGGTTGAACTTTTTTATGATGCAACTCCTATAATAACTTTGATACTTAAGACGGGAGAATATCTTATTGCATATAATGGCACTGTGCCAACTAACATGACCGAATACGGAATTATAAAAGAGGACCAGTGGTATCATATTAGAATCGATTTCCGTTCAGCTTTAGGAGGTCCTTATATGGGTCTGACAGATGATTCATATAGAGTTTATCTGAATGATACACAGTGCAATTCAGACTTAGATATGAGAGTTACATCTTCTCAGGCAAATAGGATCAGAATCACAACAGGTCATTCAGCAGCTAATCCAAATTATTACGCTTATTTTGATGCAGTAGGATATTCATGGGATCCAAATTATAACATCGGAGACAATCGATATGAAGGGTTACTTCTTAGTTATGAAAATAA
The DNA here is from genome assembly GCA_964396275.1 of uncultured archaeon. GTDB lineage: Archaea > Asgardarchaeota > Lokiarchaeia > Sigyniarchaeales > SOKP01 > Loki-b32. The sequence goes on from CAYNEU010000313.1 coordinate 3,676, forward strand.
TACAAATTTAGATTGGATAGGGTATTCTTTAGATGGTCAGCCAAATAGAACAATTTCGGGAAATACAACTATTTTATTTCCAAATGAGGGACGGCATTGCATTCGTGTATCCGGAAACGATTCATTAGGAGATTGGTATCATTCTAATATTCGATATTTTTCAATTCATCATATCAAAATTATAACCCCTGAGGATAAAGTATATAATAGCTCAATGAGCGGATACTATCCTGCAACTTATGGATTTGAAAACGATAGATATGGAGAACAAGCACAGGATTGGTGGACTGAAAATGAAGCAAATTGCGATTCCCAAATCATACCTTATTATAAAGGACATAATGACGTCTATGAATTGTCAGATAACAATCCCTCAGAT
>CAYNEU010000314.1:0-1834 GCA_964396275.1 uncultured archaeon
TATTCTGTGGATCTTCACATAGAATTTCATTTTCTTTAGCTAAGTTCTGAGAAAAATTTGAATTTAAACTTTTTAAAAATGTTCTAAAAAAGCCATAATTTAATTGAGAAATATTTTTTTTAAAGATCTTTTGAAAAAAGAGATTAATGTTTTTAATATTTGACAAAGCTGACAGGAAATTTATAAGTTCTTTAATATTGTTGATAGAATTAGCACCAATCACATCCTCTACAGTTTTATTATATTGATTTAATGTTGTTTTAAAAATTTCAGGCAAAAATAATAAACCCCCTACTTCTAAAGCCTCGAGTCCACTACCAAAGTAATACTTCATATATAATAAAAATAGATTTAATTGCGATTTTGGAGATGGCAAATTGTTTGCTTGAAAGGTTGAATATAGAGTTGATGTTTTATCAAGATAATCAAACAATTTGACAATAGCATTTTTTTTCTCCGTAGAATAATCAAGGTTAATTAGGAATTCTTTCTTAATAATATCCACTTTAGAAAAAACAGAATCCTCTACTCTTGCACCTACAAAATTAAAAAAGTCTAATAAAGGTGAGAAACTCTGTAATAAATTACATTTTTTATAAAAATAATACAGTAAATCAACCAATTTTTCTTTTGAAAGATAATATTCGTTTAAAGCTACCTGGTATAATTTTTCTCTTCCTTCTAACAATTTCTCATAATATTCTTCAGGAATCCCTTTAAATTGTCTTAAGAAATAATATAAAACCATATTGTAATAATAATTGAAAATTTCATCCTTACTATCTTTAATGATTATCATAAAATTCAAATTCTTATTTGCCTCTCCGTCTTTAACTATAACTGCATCAAGTAAAATAAAGATTTTTTTCTGAATTGTATTTCTAATAACAATTCCTAACAAGCGAACAAGAAAATAAAGATATCCCGTAGTAACAGAAAATCCATACAATAGGTCTACTTGAAATTCCGCTGAACTTTTAACAATTGAGTCCTCTTCATTTGGATTTAGAGTATAGTTATAATCAAAAAAAATTATTTTTTCAGATATTTTTTCTTTACTAAATAGCTCTAAGGAATTTTTATCAAAACCAAAAAATACATTTAAAAAATAACTAAATAGCTCATGAAAATTTTCATAGAAAAATGAAGTAAATGTTTTCTTAATTACTCGGTTTCTATTTTTTTTTTCAAATTCTTCCCATTTTAATCGGATATCATTTTTAAATTCTTCAAATTTAGTACTATTCTTCTCTAAAATTTCAAATAACAAGCGGTTTACAGATTTTATGCTAAAATCTTGCTTATTGACTCTCTCTTGAAGATTTTTAAAAATATATTTTAATTCTTTATAAGCCACCTTTGATCAAATATTTAATAAGTCTATTGTTTTTTGGGTTTTAAACAACCCTAAGAAATTGATTCTATATATATTATAAAATAAAATTTTGAAAATAAAAATTTTAGTTAAATTGGGAATAATATGTTTGGGTTGATAAAAAATCAAAATTAATTTGCTATTTTTAAGGAGTATCAGAAAATTTTGGTTATTTCGTCTGTTTCTGAGTATCTAAGTGGTTCCTTTTTTCCATCTTCTTTTTTAACCAATAATCCTTTATCTTTAGGAGTAAATTTACCTATTTGTTCAGCAGGAATTTTATTTTTTCTTAATAGTTCGATTAAACCAAAAGAATCTTCTTGATTCACAGCAATTAATAGGGATCCAGATGATATAGTATTGTATGGATTAAGATTAAATATTTTACTTAACGTTTTTGACTCTGATAAGATTTGAATCCTTCTTTCTTCAATTTCCACACCTGTATTTGAAGCAATA
>CAYNEU010000315.1:0-10173 GCA_964396275.1 uncultured archaeon
TTTAAAAAAACAAAATATTATTATTTGGGGATTGCTATTGATAGTTTTTATACTCATGATGTAAAAAAAAAACAATTAGATTAAAAGCCATTATTTTTTTTCTCTATACTAATATCTAATTTAAAGATAATAATAGAAAGAAAAAATAAAAAAAAGAATATATGATTACTTGTTCAGATAATTTAGTTTTCTATAATCTCTATTGCTTCCTCAGGACATTGGGTTTCACAAGCCCTACAACCTACACAATCTTCTCTGTTTTCTTCTAAAACGTTTACTTTGCCTCCTTCTGGTTCACCAAAGCATTCGGAAGGGCATACTTCATAACAAGTACCACACCCAGTACATGCATCCTTATCTATTTTTATGTCAAAAGACATTATTTTTTACTCCTTTATGTTCTTAATTCTTATTTTACCATTTTTGATTATTTTATAATAATCCTAAATTTGATAATAATATAAAAAATATAAATTTCGTTTTTATTAAGAAAAATTATCAACAATTTATTATTTTTAAATTTAAATTAAATATTTTAATATAAAACTGTCATTTTTAACCAACCAACCTTGAAATTTAAAGAAATCTGGAGTTTTAAATATAATAAACCTATACTTGGAATTGAATTAGGAGATATTAATAATGATGGCGAAATAGAAATAATTGCGTATACTAAAACTGGAACATTATTAATTTTGGCACTAAATGGCAAGCTAATTCATCAAGAAATTATTTCGAATAATATACCAATTTGGCATTTAAAATTACATGATATTGATAATGATGGAAATAATGAAGTAATTTTAGGTGGAATGGACGGAATTTTAAGAGTATTTAAATGTAATTCTAATCACGATTTAGTTCTATTATGGAACCATAAATTTAATTCCTCTATTAGTGGAATCCTCATAGATGATATTGACTCTAATAATATAAGTGAATTAATTGTGTATTCTCTTGATAAAACAATAAGAGTTTTGAATTCGTTGGACGGGAAATTAATATGGGGGCAAGTTTTTAAAGATGGTATAGGAGATGCAATTGTCTATACAGATGATAAAAAAATAATATTAGCATGCGGAAATGATGGAACAATTAGAGGTTTTAATAGTATCGATGGAAAACTATTATGGTTTAAAAGATTTTCAAATAAAATACGCTTTGTTTCTTATCTGAATTCAATTAGAGGTTGCCTTATATTATGTGGAGGCGATGATAAGAAGCTACACTTCATTGATAAAAACACAAAAAAAGAAACCAACACTTATGAATTCAAGGATTATGTATGGAAATGTATATCTTACCCATTTCCAATTTTTAATAAAGCGATTGTTAGTTCTTATTCATTTGCTCATTTTAATCAGTCTATACCATTTGAAAAAATTGAATATACTTCAAATATAATGTGCTTAAATGATTCTATTGATATTCTTTGGGAATTAAAAGGATATAACGTTGAAACTCTCAAAGCGAGTGTAATTAATGAAAAAATTCTTATTTTTGCTGGTACTACTAATGGGAATCTTATGATTATTGAAGAAAAAACGGGTAAAATATTATTTAATAAAAAAAAAAAATCTTGTATAAATATGATTCAATTCCTAATAGAAAAAAAGCTCCTATTTTGCTGCCATGATGATGGAACTATAAGTGCCTATAAAATAGAAGATATATTAACATAAAAAAATTTTATATGAGAATTAAATAATCATAATTCAAGTTTTTTATATTTAGAAAAAGGGAAATTAACTTCTATTTACATTTAAAATGAAAAAAAAATAAAAATTTTGTTAATACTTATTCCTCAGCTTCTTCAGCAGCTAATTCCTCTTCCAACTCTTCAAGTGGAACGGGTGCTGGTGTGGTTAACATACTATATCCAATCCAAATAGCAATAATTGAAATCAAAATTACTAAAAGCCACATAGGTAGAACCACCATGAGCTCCCAACTTAATATATCCAGTTCAAAGAACCAGCTAGAAGTAAGATCAATCCCACCAGGAATATGCATAACCGATTCCATGTAGAGATCTACAACAGACCCTAATGTATAAATAACAGCGATTAAAATACCAACAATCATTACAATTGCGCCAATAATCTTATCTTTAGCCAAACGTAAAACCTCTTTTGAATATTACTTTTTATTTTTTTAATTTAATAATTAATAGTTCTATTTTTATTAAGCACGTAAATTTTGCTTAATATGATTTTTAAAAAATTATTAAATTAAAACCATTCGATAAAATCTTTTTGATCGAAAATAAAATATTATGATGATCCATAAATAGAAAATATATATACAATTAAAATCATAAAATTTGTTAAGAATAAGTGCAGATTATATGACTAAGAAAGCTGAATATGTACTAATAATTGGTTCTAGTAATATGGACTTAAATATATACTCTGAAAGATTTCCAAATCCAGGAGAAACAGTCACAGGAGGAATATTTAAGCAATACTTGGGGGGAAAAGGAGCGAATCAAGCAGTTGCATCAATTAGATCAGGAGCAAACACAATTTTCATAGGAAAGATTGGAATTGATTCTTTTGGTGATCAGATGATCTCTCGATTAATAGATGAAGGTATTAATATGGAGCATGTAATTAGAGATCCTCAAGAACCAAGTGGGGTTGCTTTTATATTAATTAATAAAAATGGGGAAAATATGATCAGTGTTGCGCCTGGAGCTAATTTTAGATTAAATCTAGAAGAGATACGTTCCAAAACAGAAATTATCAAAAATGCAAATTCTATTGTAGTTCAGATGGAAATTCCAACTAACACAATTCAAGAAATATTTACTATAGCCTCTAAAGGAAATAGTCTTAAAATTCTTAATCCAGCACCTTTGAAACCTATACCTCTTGAGGTTTTAGAGATGGTGGATATAATTATCCCTAATGAAGGTGAACTTTATAAAATGCATTCACTCTTAGGTTTTGAGAAATTAATGAAAAAAGGAAACCAAAAGATTATTCAAGCTTCAAAGGATATATCTAGTCTAGGTATAGGATATATCATAACAACTTTAGGAAATAAGGGCTGCTTAATTTTTGATGGAATAAAAGATGAATTTTTCAAAATAACTCCTCCAAAAGTTAAAGCTATTGATACTGTAGGTGCAGGTGATTGTTTCATTGGAGTTTTAGCCAGTATATTGAATAAGGGTGAAAATATTTTAAATGCGGTTGAATTTGCAACAGTAGCAGCTTCAATTGCAGTTACTAGAACCGGTGCTCAAGAATCAATGCCATATTTTAGTGAAGTTCAGAACAGAATAAAAGAATTGAAATTACATAAGAAATAAGAATAGTAATTAAAATGAAAAAAGAATGTATTTCTGCTGAAAGAAGTACTCCATTAAGGGAAAACAATTCTCGGGAATTAAGTTTAGTTATTAATCATAGTAATTTTCAAGATATTTTCCTAATCAATGGAACATCTTTTATTACTGAAGGAATTTCTAATTCAGATTTAACAATCAGTCCAAATACATATTATATGATAATAAATTATGGAAAAATTCCACTCTATGTCCATTATGATCACGATATTTCAAACCATAAAATAATTTATGATCCTTATAAGTATGAATCTTCACAAAGGTTAAATTTCAAACCAGAATTATTCCTAAAAAGATATAATATACCTGAAGGATATATAGATACACTTCCAAAGTGGTATAGTTTTAAATTTACTTATCCAGATTATAATTTGATTTTTATTCGACCAGAATTTGGCCTTTCAATTCAAATTCATAAATATAGAAATGAGGTTTGGGAAATATTGGATGGTAAACCTATTATTATCACTGGAAAAAAAGTGCATTATTTTGTTGAAACAGGAATAAAATTTCAAAATCCCATAAATACTTACCATTCAATTATTAATCCTAATAAAGAAAAAAACAAATTTGTAGTTATTAAAGAATATTGGAATGGAAAATTTAATGAGAATGATATAGAACGCATCTTTAATCCAAATCATTATGAATAACTCTTTTTTAATCATGAAAAAAGTAGACAAAAAGCAGATTATTATTTAAGACATTAAGTTAAGTGAGGTTCTCTTCAAATTTACATCTAACATTTATAAGTTTTATGATTTTTGCTAACTTAACCTAAAAGTTAAAATTCTATTGAACACTTAAAACCTTACCGTAATAAATTGTTTGAGAAAAAAATTACAGAATAATATAAATGGAATAAGTAGATTGGTTAAAAAATGACTCCGGATGAACAATCTGATGAAAATAAATCAGAAGAATTAGAAGAAGAATTAAATAATGGTTTAGAAAAAGATTCAGATTCAGAGAAAGATATAGAAATTGATATTGAGACAGAGGGAGAAGAAATATCTCAAGAAAAAGGAGATTTGGACACGGAAGCAGAGTTAGATAGGTTAAGATTTAAGTATAGAGGGTATACATTAGAAGAATTAAAGAAAATGAATATGGATCAATTTATACAATTATTACCAGCAAGAGCAAGACGTTCATTAAATCGAGGTTTACCTCCAAGACAAAAAAAATTACTTGAAAGGTTAAGAAGGGCATATAGAGCAAAGAAAAGAGGGAAAGATTTACTCACTCGAACCCATGTAAGGGATATGATAATATTTCCCGAAATGGTTGGCTTAAAAATTGGAGTATACAATGGAAGAGTTTTTGAAATGGTTGATATAAAACCTGAGATGATCGGTCATTACTTAGGAGAATTTTCTTTAACCCGTAAACGAGTTCAGCATGGTTCACCGGGAATTGGAGCCACAAGGAGTTCCAAATATGTTCCATTGAAATAAAGATAATTAAATTGAGTTGATGTTAAATGCCTACTTGGGGTTATTCTTTTGTAGAACATAAGTATGATGCTGATAGAATAGCAAAGGCATCAGGTCGAGATATTAGGATTAAACCTAAACATTCAAGAGAAATTTGTGCGGTAATTAAAGGTATGAAGGTAGATCAAGCAAAAACCTATCTAGAAAAAGTAATCAGAATAGAACAATCAGTGCCTTTTAGAAGACATAAAAAGAAAGTTGCTCATAGAAATGATTTAACGCAATTTAAATGGTATGCGGGGAGATATCCTCAAAAATCAGCAGCTAGAATTTATGAAATTCTCACATCTGTTGAATCAAATGCAGAATATAAAGGTTTAGATATTGATCTATGTCGGATTATTCATGCCGCAACACATAGGGGCAGAATAATAAAGAGATATATTCCACGATCGCATGGACGTAGCACAGCAAAATTTAAACATCTTTCACATGTAGAAATAGTTATTTACGAATTCCCAAGTTAGATAATTTAATAATAAAATGGAGATTTTAATTTAACGATTATTGATAGAAAATGAGTCCTCTAGTAAAAAACTTTATTGAACAAGGAATTAAATTAATGCAAATAAATGAATATCTACGTTCAGAGTTAGTTCGTGCAGGATTTGCAGGTGTTGAACTACAACGTACTCCATTGGGCGTAAGAATCACATTGAAAACTTCCCGCCCCGGTTTAGTGATTGGTAAAGGGGGAAAGAGAATTCAAGAAATTACAGATGTCCTTCAAGATCGATTCGGGTTAGAAATGCCCCAGATTGAAGTCGAAGAGGTCGTAGAACCAGATTTAGATGCTCAAATAATGGCAGAAAGATTAGCTTATTCATTAGATCGAGGACGCCATTACCGTAGAGCAGGTTATTATATACTGAGAAAAGTGATGGATGCAGGGGCACGTGGTGTAGAGATAATTGTGTCTGGAAAAGTTACTTCACAGCGTGCTCGTACACAGATATTCAGGGCAGGTACAATGTCTAAATCAGGTCAACCAGCAGCAGCTGTTGATAAAGGTGTTGCCCAATGTATACAGAAATCAGGAGTTTTAGGAATAATTGTGAAGATTATGAGAGCTAATATTAAAATGGGAGATGATGTTAAAATCAAGGATGATCTATTAATTAAAGCTCAAGCAGAAGAGGTAGCAAAATCAGCAAAAACACGAGTAGACTATATGATTGAACAAGAAGAGGGTGGCTTAAGTGAAGAAGGTAAGAAATTACTTGATGAAGTTGATGAAGAAGAAATTTCTGAGAGTACATTAACTCCTACTACTGAAGATAAACCTGAGGAGTCAGAGAAAGAATAATTATAATAATATAAAATTGTGGTAAGAAATGGATATTTTAACAGCTAAAAAAGTACGAGAAATGGATGAGAGAGAAAGGGAGAGAAATTTGATTAGTTTGCGAGAGGAATTAATGATGTTATATTCAATGCAAACTGGTGGAGGTCTTTCTGATAATCCCGCTAAGGCAAAATTATTAAGAAAACAAATAGCAAGAATACTTACTGTGATGAAAGAAGAGGAATGATGTTAAATCCAAATTTTATAATATACCATGATTTGATAGGCATTTATGCCTTAATTAAAACAAAATCAAAGTTAAATGATAATAAATTCTCGCCTATAGGCGTTGTAATTGATGAAACAAGAGATATGTTAATCACAGAAAAAAATAATAAAATAAAGAAATATATTAAAAAAGATCATATATTTAGGTTTAAACTTCCAAACTACGAGAACGATGGAATGTATTATTATGTAGAAGTTCCAGGAAATAAGCTTATTGGCCTTCCTGTAAATAGACTAAGAAGTTTAAAGAAAAAGAGAAGGTTAAAAAAATGAGTAGAAATATTGGTATTCCAGGTGTAAATCCTCCTAAAGTAAAAGCAGAGGAATGCAAAGATCAATCTTGTCCCTATCATGGAAATACACGAATTAGGGGAAAAATTACTAAAGGAATTATAGTTAGTAAAAAATCAAGAAATACAGTCATTATAAGACGTGATTATGTTCAATTTGTAAAAAAGTATCAAAGATATGAGCGTCGTAATACTCGACTAGCGTGCCATTTACCAAATTGTTTAAGCCATGAAATTGATATTGGAGATTTAGTAAGAGTTGGCGAATCTCGAAAAATCTCTAAAACAAAAGCTTTTATTGTAATAGAAAAAATTTCTCGTGGTGCAGAATAAATGGGAACTAGAAGAAAATTAGGAAGAAAAACATATACTAAACCTCGCACCAGTTATGGTTTATGTAACGGATCAAAAATCACTATTGCAGATAATTCTGGAGCAAAAATCGCTCAAATTATTAATGTAGACGGTTTCAAGACACGATTAAGAAGATTACCTAAAGCATCAGTTGGAAGTGTATGTACTGTTACAATAAAAAAAGGGAAACCCGAATTACGAGGAAATATAGTAAAAGCAGTAATAGTTAGACAGAAAATGATTTACAGAAGGTTAGATGGTACAAGACTTTGTTTTGAAGATAATGCTGGAGTCATTGTAACAAAAGAAGGTGATCCAAAGGCTACAGAGATTCGAGGACCAATAGCAAGAGAAGCTGCAGAAATGTTTCCAAGACTAGCATCAATATCTTCATTAATAATATAAACGGAGGTTTTAAAATGAAAGTTGAATCAAAACAACCAAGAAAGCAAAGGAAAGCTCTCTATAACTATAAAAATCATAACCGATCAAAGTTACTCAGCACTAGGGTAGCTGATTTTCTTCGTGATGAATATGGAATAAAAAGACTCCCACTTAGAGTTGGAGATCAAGTTAGAGTATGTAGAGGTGAATTTAAGGATTTTGAAGGTGAAGTTATAGAGATTACAAAAAATCTAAGATGTAAGATAAAAGAATGTACTTTTGAAAAAACTGATGGAACTCAATTTCATCCTACAATTCATATAGCAAACTTAGTAATTTCTAAATTTACAAAAGAAAAGAAAATGGACCCATGGCGTGCGAACATGATTGAAAGAAAAGCTTTATATGGATTTTATGAAGAAGAATTAAAAGCTCCAAAAAAAGAAAAAGAGGTAGAAAAATAAAAAATGACTCGTCATGGTAACCAAAAAGCATTGAAAAGGCTTAACACCCCTTCTTTCTTACAAATTAAAAGAAAACACGGAAAATTTTTCATAAAACCAGCTCCTGGACCACATCCCAGTAGATTTAGCCTACCACTTCTTCATATTGTTAGAGATCTTCTCAAAACTGTTGATACTCACAGAGAAGCGAAAAAGTTAATTGGTTTAGGTTACTTTAAAGTCGATGGAAAAATAGTGAGGAATAAATCATTTCCTGTAGGTTTAATGGATGTATTGTCAATTGAGAAAATGAATAAACATTATAGAATATTGCCAGATTCTCATCAGGGCTTAATTTTGCATGAAATTCCTGAACAAGAGAGCATATTTAAATTGTGCAGAATAAATAATAAAACTTCTGTAAAGGGGGGTCACATTCAATTAAATTTGCATGATGGGAGGAATATTTTAATAAAAGTTCAAGATCCTAGAAATCCTAAGGAGGATATCTATAAACGAATGGATGTTCTTAAAATTTCTATCCCCGAACAAGAAATCAACAAAATTTTGAAATTTAAAGAAAACAATATTGCTATCATTATGTCTGGCAAAAATATCGGGCAAGTTGGAAAAATTATTAATATTTTGAAACGTTTTGGTCCCAAAGCAAGTACAGTATCAATTCAGCATAATGGGGGTCATACAGAAACATTATATGATTATACATTTATTATTGGAGAAGATAATTCCGAAATTGATTTACCTAGTATTGAAAATTAATAAAAAAAAAAAAATTAAGTGAGAAAAAGATGTCCACTAAAACAACAAAAAAAATACCCGATGCTCTCTCAAAAATTTTTGAGGAAAATTGGAAAAATCCTATGAAAAAACCATATTTAGAAAAGATAGTGTTGAATATAGGAGTTGGAATTGGAGGAGAAGAATTAGAAAAGGCTGTAACCGTTTTAGAAACGATTACAGGCCAAAAAGCAATTAAAACACTTTCAAAAACAAATATAAAAGAATTTAATTTAAGAATAGGTCGTCCAATTGGGACTAAGGTAACTATTAGGGGTCAAAATGCGGAAAAATTGATTAAAAAATTATTAATTGTAAATAATAATAAAATTTTAAGAAAAAGTTTTGATAATTATGGAAATTTTGGTTTTGGAATAACAGAACATATTTCAATCCCTGGTATAGAATATGATAACACGATTGGAATATGGGGCTTAGATTGTGTGGGACGGATTGTGAGGTCTGGAATGAGAGTAAAATTTCGACGAAAAGCTCGTACTAAAGTTCCAAAACATCATTACGTATCCCGAGAAGAGACCCAATATTTTTTGATACAAAAATTTGGGGTAGAAATTGTAGAAAAACTAGATTTAGAATATATATAAATCATTATGGTGAAAAAAAATACCACAAGGTAAACATCACGGTAAAGGTCAGAGAGAGTGTAGAAGATGTCATACTCACAGAGGTGTAATCCGTCGTTATGGATTATATCTCTGTAGAAGATGTTTTTATGAAATAGGAAAAGAAATTGGATTTAAAAGGTTTGAATAAGAATTAAAAAGAAAGGAAAAAAGTGATAATCTATGGTAAATACAGTATCAGATGCTTGTTGTGCTCTTAAAAATGCTGAAAGAGCACGTAAAAGAGAAGTAATCATCAGTCCAGCTTCTAATCTTCTTCAACAAATTCTTCGAATATTTCAAAAACATGCTTATATTGGAGAATTCGAGAGGTATGATGATGGAAGACAGGGAAAATTCAAGATCGCTTTACTAGGTAAAATAAATGAATGTGCTGGTTTAATGAGATTGAATTATAAAGTATCAAAATATGACATGTTGGAAAGAAATCTATTACCTGCTCCTGGTTTAGGGATAATAATCTTGACAACAAATCAAGGAATAATGACAATCAAGGAAGCAGAAGAAAAGCAAATTGGTGGTCACACTTTATGTTATATCTATTAAATTAAATTGAGGTAAAAATAAAATGGTAAAAATAGCATTCTTTCAAGATACATTAGACATCCCTGAAGGGGTAGAAGTTACTCTTGAGGGAGGTCATCATATTAGAGTAAAAGGACAAAACGGAGATATTACGAAAAATTTCTCTCATATAAGAGGTATTAATGTCTCAATTAAGGGGAATAAAATTTTCTTTACAACCAATTTTCCAAAAAGTGCAACTCTCGCATTAATTAAAACTGTGGTTAGTATTATTAATAATTTAATTATCGGAGTTCAAACAAATTATAAATATA
>CAYNEU010000316.1:0-10198 GCA_964396275.1 uncultured archaeon
CAAAGACCTATGTATTTAGCTTTAAATCTTAAGAAATCTTTAGCAGTTTTTTTTAAAATTCCACAAAACAAAAATGATATAAACAACAAAATAGATAAAAAAATAAAAAATAAAGAAACTGATTAGAATGAAAGACAAATTTGATCAACTTCAAAAGATAATTGTGAAACTTATGCGGAAATTCAAGGTTCCGGGTTTAGCAATAAGTATTTTAGATAATGATAAGAGTGTATTTGAGAAGGGATTTGGTGCCCGTAACCTTGAGGAAAATCTACCGATGACACCCAACTCTTTAATAGGGATAGGGAGTGTCTCAAAATCATTTACTGCGCTCTTAATATTAAAATTACGAGAAAAGGGTTTATTGAAATTAGATGATTCAGTTAGCAAGTTTTTGGAAATAGAACCCTTTTTAAGCCATCCAGATATTACAATTGCTCATCTATTGTCACATAGTAGTGGAATACCCTCAGTTGACGCGCAATGGCTTCCTATTGCTATAACTTATGGAGATTTTCAACGTATTTATCCAATTGGTTCCCTTGATGACTATCTTTATCATTTATCTGAAACAAAAGATGAGATCTATTTTAAACCGGGGGAAAAATTCTTCTATAATAATGATATGTTCACACTTTTAGGAATGATAGTAGAAAAGATAACTGGAAAACCTTTTGAAGAAGTTTTAAGTGAAAAGCTATTAAAGCCTTTAGAAATGTCCCGTGCTACGGTCAGTCGAGAGCAACTTGAAAAGGATCCGCTACAAGATTATATTACAGGTTATATTCATAAAGGCTCAGAAGAAAAATTGCAATTTGACAAGCCTAAGTTACCTTTTTCGAAATTTCTTCAAGCACCTGGTGGTTTATATACATCTATGCATGAAATGTTAAATTATGCTGATTGTTTATTACAGAAAGGTATTTTTAAGAACAAGCGAATAATTGAATCAGAGTCTATTGAATTGCTCTGGAGTCCTAGAATTAAATCACCATATGGGTATGGAAAAGATCCTAAATACTGTTTAGGTTGGGTTCGGGAAGAAGATTTTCTGAATAACACCCTAATTCATCATGGAGGGGGGTTGGGTGTAAGTACTTCCTTTTTTGGATTAATTCCAGAGTTAAATATTGCTGTTAGCGTTGCTGAAAATGATGACAGTGGAATTTGCGGTATAGTTGGAATATGTGCTTTAACTATGATGGTTGGAAAAGATCCTGAACAAGTTAATGAAAAACTAAAAATAATTGAAATTTATGATAAAATTGCTGGCAACTATAAATCATCCCTAGGTTTGTATAAATTAGAAGTATCTTTTAAAGCTATGTCCATTCATATTAAAGTTGAATCGGATGATGGAGTCTTTAATTTCCCCCTTATTATAGAAAATTTTGATGATTTGACTTTTAGATTATTTTCAACAATTCCCTCAAATCTTCAAAAAGTTAAATTTTATCAAGATTCTAAGACGGGAAAAGTGGAATATGTAACATATGACAGATATCTTTACCATAAAGTATAATTTTATACCCTAAAAGATTTTCATAAAATTAATAGAAATTATCAATGATTGGTCTATAAAAATTATTTATAGCAATCTTAATTCATTTAGCTTAGAGAATAATTAAGTTTATATTAATATTAAAGGTTTGAGGTATTTTAATGAAAGTTAGCATCAAATATCATGAAATTTTATCAGAATTTTTAGAAAAAGAATTGGATTGGTTAAAAGAAGAATTTGAGATTTTATTTAAATCAAAAATGGAAAATTATACTAAAAATGATAAAAAGCTCGCAAATAATATTTTAGATTATATTTTAGAAAATACCTATGTATATGATAATATTATATTAATCAATTTGTTGAATGAAGCTTTAGAAAGTATTGAAAAAAAGTACATTAATCTATTTTAATTGTTTCTTATTTGGATTTTCAGAATATTATTTAGAAATTCCAAAAAATTTTTATATATATATATATAATTAACAATCACACATAACAATGTGAAGGCTTTTTTATAATTATGGCAACTGTACAATATCTTGGATGGCAGTGGCCTTGGTGTTGGCAATAGAGCCAACTGCAAAGGATTTTAGATAATCTTATTTTTTCGTTTTAATATTTTTCCTAATATTAAAATCTCTTTCTAAATGCGCATTAAACATATTGACTTCCAATAATTTGATGACACACATCATAAGATGTGAAAAAATGAATATCAAAGGTAATTAGAATGATAGATAGTTTTAATGGAAGAGTATTACTACAACCAAATGAAATCCCAAAGAATTGGATAAATATTTTACCAGATTTACCCTCTTCTATGACGCCCTTAATTAATCCGATGGATGGGAAACCAATTCCTCCTGAAATGGCATTTGCTATATTTCCAAAAGAATGTGTAATGCAAGAGTTCTCTTTAGAACCTTTTATTCCCATCCCTAAGGATTTGAGGGAAATTTTTGCCCGTACTTATCGACCAAGTCCACTACATCGTGCTTTAGGCTTAGAGAGAGACTTAGGTATAGAAGGAGATAGAATTAAAATATTTTATAAAAATGAGTCTTGTTCTCCAACGGGGTCACATAAACCTAATACTGCCATAACCCAAGCATACTATGCGAAAAAAGAAGGTGTAGAAGAATTGGTTACGGAAACAGGTGCTGGACAGTGGGGATCAGCTTTGGCATATGGTTGCAATTTATATAGACTTAAATGCATCGTATATATGGTAAGAGCAAGTTTCATCCAAAAACCAGGCAGAACTATTTTAATGAGAGCTTTTAATGCTGAAGTACATGCTAGTCCTTCAAATCTCACTGAATCCGGAAATAAATTTTTACAAGAAGATCCCGAACACCCCGGTAGTCTAGGAATCGCGATTTCTGAAGCATTAGAACATAGTATGAGAAGTGATAAAGCACGATATTCTCTTGGAAGTGTAGTTAATTTTGTACTTTTACATCAAACAATTATAGGACAAGAAGCTAAAATACAACTAGCGAAAGTGGGTATTGAAAAACCAGATATAATTATCGGGTGCATGGGAGGTGGTTCCAATTTTGGAGGTTTGATGATTCCGTTTATGAAAGATAAACTTAACGGAACAACTCCAGATATGGAATTTATTGGTGTAGAACCTCGAGCATGCCCTAGTGTTTGTAAAGGAGAGTATAGATGGGATTTTGGAGATTCTTCGATGAAAGGGCCGATAGTGAAGATGTATACTCTAGGGCATACTTTCGTGCCAAGCCCAATTCATGCGGGAGGATTAAGATATCATGGAATGGCTCCTATTATTTCAATTCTATACAAAAACAAATTTCTCAATACAGTTATGCACCATCAAACTGAAGTAATTAACGCCGGTATTCAGTTCGCTAGAGCTGAAGGTATACTTCCTGCTCCAGAAACTGCGCATGCCATACAAGAAACGATTAATCAGGCATTGAAAGCTAAAGAAAACAATGAGAAAAAGGTAATCTTGTTCAATTTTAGTGGTCATGGATTTTTTGATCTATTAGCTTATAAGGAGTTTATGGCTGGAAATTTAAAAGAATTTGAATTACCTACTAATGAGATCCTAAGAAATTTAGATTCTGAAGAAATGCCCATTATCGATGAAACAAAATTTTAACAAATATTTCTTTTTTTTTTAAATACTTGTTTTTTTAATAGATTAATTAAAACTGAATTTGTATTAAAACTAATTATTTCATAGAAATAGCCGAGCTATATGTCTTTCATAAATGTTTTCAATAACATTTGAAGCAATTATATCTTCATATTTTTTTAGAACCTCTATATAGCGTGAACCCATTTCTGCTGCAATTTTGTATCCTATATGAAGCAATTGTCGAAAATCTGGATTAAAATCTTTACAAGTATCATCATGGTGCAATGTTCTGACAAATTCTTCACCTGTCCATTCATTAACAAGTTTTGGAGGAGGTAATTTAGATTTTTCTAAATTTATCACAGTTTTATAGGGGAAATATAGCTCTTCAAACCGATTATAGGCCTTATTATAGATTTCTTTAACTATCTTTAAGCTCTCATCTCCAGCTATAGCTAAACCGGCTAGTTCTTCTAACCATGTAGTTCCAGATGTTTTTAAATGAACACCCATGTTAAATTTTTTAATAGCTTTATTAATAACTTCATAAATTGAGAATTTATCACTTCCAGAATGAATACTTAACTTTAAATTATCTGGTAAAGAGAACTCTTTTATCGAAAATTGAATAATCTCTAGTAAATTCTCAAAATCCTCTGCAAACTGCTGAATGTTTCCCTGATAATCAATTCCCTTATAAAAGTTACCACAAAATCTAGGCGCAAATGTCTGAACGGGGATTTTTTCATCGGCTATAACAGCTAAGATAAAAAATACTTCGACAGGTGTTTGAGGTTTAACCGATTCGTCCATAGAGATTTCAACTATAAAATTATTCTTACCCTTTTTTTCCTTAATTTTACAATAAATTTTCCCAGCTTCTTTTATTGCGAGGATATATTCTTTAGCAATAGAATATAATTGCTTCTCGCTAACATCTAAGCACTCTTTGATATTTGGAATTGATATTTTTCCAATATATTTTTTATGTTTATCAATAAAAGCTTTTATATCATCGTTCGACGCTTTTTTTCCTATATACTCTGCTACATCTAAAGTGAAAAAATTACATGAATCAACATACAAATCCACATTAGAAAATCCTATGTGATCAGCATCAATATAATATTTACCCTTCCATTTTAATTCCTTTACAGCCTCTTGAGCTTCATTTAAAACATCTAGAGGTGTTGTTTTGGTGATTAAATGTTCTCTATGAGATTTATTCCACACAACAGCTAGGTCTACACCGTTTTCTTCTGCTTTTATTATTGCTTTTAGTAGAGCTTTACCTTGATATCCAAATCGATCCCCTGTGCCAATTGAATATTTTTGTAATTTCATTTCAATTTAGTAGATAGTTAATTTTTTTAAGTGTTTACTCTTTTATGTAGTAAGATTAATTTTACTTAATTGTTGATCTCTTTTTTCTTTTAATCTGTAAGAAAAGCTTTCAAGATTTATAAGAATATTTTTTAAATTATATTTTTCCATTCTTTCTCTAATTGTACAAAATCCAGTACAATTTCCCCAATCAAACGGGGATTCACATTTATAACAAGTTTTTAAAAGACCATAAACATGATATAAATTTAATGAGGTTAATAAGAAATTTAAAATGATAAAACCAATTATTAAGTTTGTTCTTCTTGAGTTTGGAAGTTCCATTATCCAATAAAACAATAATGCCGCTCCTATCCCAATAATAATTTTTTGTATAATCTTTAATTTTTTTCCTTTTATAAAATTTAAAGGACTTAGAAAAAATGTTGCTAAAAAAATGAGACTTATTATAATAATACTATTAGAAGAAATTACATTGCTAACGTGTAAAATTCTAAATACCATGAATGCTAGAAATCCTGTAGGATATCCAATGAAACATCCAATACATAATCCTTGGTTTCCACATTTAATTATGTGGTTTTTAAATTTTTCACACTCTGGATGATGACTTAGAAAGAAAGGTAAAAAACTTTTTCCATATAATAATGATTTTTTCAATTTTCCTCGGTTTTTGTTCAAATTTTTTACTCTCTTTTAAATTAATAGTCTCTATTTGCTCTCTTTTATAATTAAAAATAATTTATTTCATCTTTAATTCTATGTATTTTTTAAGAGGGTCTTTACAAAAAATAAAGATTAATAAAAATAAACATACCTTACTAGAGATAATTAAACCAAGTAAACCATTGAAAGAATAAAAAATAAGATAACAGAAAACAAACGAAATCCAATATCCCTAAAACTATTCCTATCATTGCTATTGCATTATTCTCATCTCTGCTTATTCCAAGACCACCTAAAATTATTGCAGCTATACCTAAGACGGGAGCAATAAAATAAGTACCACAAAAGATACCAATTAACGCGGAAATTACTGCTGCTATTCCATAGTTATTATCTCCACCAGAACTAAAAGCTCGCTGATATGGTCGTGTTGGAATTGTTTGTGGCGGACTCGTTATCCGTGGTTGTTGTATAGGTTGTGATTGTGGAATTTCTGTTTCCTTTAGAACCTGTCCGCAATTTGGACATGCATTCCATAATTCTTCTACTTCACTACCGCAATTTGTACAATATGGACTCATAATCTTCTACTTTATTGTTATTCTGAATATAAATATCTTATTTTTTTATAATTAAATATTTTTCTTAATGAAAAATTTTTCTAATAGAATGACTTAAAATTTGTATTATTTACATTTCATGTCCTAACTCTAGAGTTTTATCTCTAATTTGAGAATTACTACTAATTTTACAATTAGGTGCTATAATTGCTCTCTCTAAGACAACATTATCTCCAATTTCACAGTTATTACAAATAATACTTTCTTTTATTATACAACCAGCACCAATTTTAATTTCATCCCAGATGACACTTTTCTCAATTACCGAATCTTCACCTATGGTTACATTATTTCCTATTGATGTTAATTCTTTAATTTTTACTCGGTTCTCTAACTGGACAAACTCTCCAAAACAAGCGGGTTTTTCAATCATAATGTTTTGTCCAGAGTTTATAATTCCCATTACATAAATTCCATCATAATCAACACCGTTAGGTAAAATAGGCCATACGTATTTACGTAATAAGTCCCAGTTTGACCATAAATAAGTAGTCGAATTTCCAGCATCCATCCAATAATAATTTTCAACAAATCCAAATAGATCATATTTATTTTCGAGAAGATACGGAAAAACTTCGCTTCCAAAATCCATTGATCCTGTTTCATGAAGGATATTTCCAATGTCTTTACTAAAACAATAAATGCCTGTATTAATTATGTTAGTATGTAAAAAGAGATCTTCTCGTTGAGCCATACTACTTAAGTACAATTCCATGGGTGCTGGTTTTTCTAAGAAAAGATATATTTTTCGATTTTTATCTAACAATACAACACCATATTGAGAAATATGACTCTCAACTGTTTTCATTGAAACAGTTGCTAACCCTCCTTTATCAGAATGGAATTCCATGAACCGTTTCATGGGGAGATTTGTTACGATGTCTGCCATCGACACAACACTATTTTTAGAATCGATTCGATCATCTAAAAGCCTATACGCGTCTGCGGTACCTTTACTCTCTTGAATCTCATATTCTAATTCTACATCTCCTAATCTGTCTGGCGTCCAAGTTTTTTTGATATAATCTCTCATTTCCTTTCCCTTGTAAGCCAATGCTAATATAATGTGCTTAATATTCGCGTATACTAAATGTGCAATCGCATAATCGACCATAGGAACATTTGTAACTTTTACAAGCGGTTTTGGAATTAATGATGTCAAAGGCATTAATCGTTTACCTTTACCACCAGCTAAAATTATCGCAGACCATTCTCTCAATTTTGGAGTCTCTTAATAAATTTTCATTTAATATAAAAAAATTAATAGATTTAAATGTAATTTTAATTGTAATTTAAAACTTATCTATTGAAGCTAAAATTCTTGTGTAAATAAGCCTTAGGATTTTTTGATCAACATTTTTGATTAAAAAGTTTTTTGATATGTCAAGATTAAAAAATAAAACATTTACATTATGTATTTTTCTAATGAATCTCTAATTTCTTTAGCTGCAATGTGCGGTAATTTTCTGGCAACTCGCATATCATCAGCCATTTCAGCACCACCAATTACCTCATGTGGAATAATATCAGCAAACATATGGAAATCAGCATCATAACCATATGGACAACAATTAAATAGTATATTTCGGTTTTTATCAATCTCTAAATCATCCAATGCTTGGAAAATTAATTTTAGAGAACCTGCTAAATCTCCAATTTGATTAAGTTTTAATTGGGAAAATCTTCGAATATGTTCATTTGGATGAAATCTTATGTGATAATTTCTTACAGGGCTACCTGTAGTGTAAAATGTCCAGAATTCTGTTTCCAATATTATACGATCAGAGCCACCATGAGTAGTCTTACATAAATGGCATCTATCTCCCATTTCTTTAAATGCCTGGAGATATCCTTCTAATCTCCCTCCATGACCATCCATATTTAAATCAATATAAACCTGACTATGTATTCTTGGTTGAGAGCCACCAACTTTAGTGCCTATATTGAAAAAGGGCATAACGGGAATATCATAGTAATCTTTATTAATAGATTCTTCAATACAATATAGAATTGCTGCTCTCATTGAGAGAAAAATACCTGCTAAGACGTCCTTAGGTATTAAATTAAAACATAACGATGGATAAAAATTACGCGAAATTGTAACTAAATTTATTCCTTTTGATAACTTTATATGCGGAGGTAAGTTTTTCATTATATACTCTTCAATATCTTGATCTATAATCCGTGCCATTGAAGGGTATCTATTTATTAAAGTTATTGCTTTACAAGTATCTGGAATTCTTTCTATTCGATGTGGAGTTTCTGAGAAGGGATTATCCCGTTTTATTTCATCTTCAGTTATGATCATTGTAAATCCATCTCCTATAGGCATTCCCCAATCATCATGAACTATTTTACCTTCAATTATTGAAGAAAAAACATCCATAAATTGTGGTACTACTTTCTTTGTGCAATCATAAAATTGCTTTTTTTGTTCATCACTTTTAAATCCTTTTGGTCTTAAACCTCTAATTGGAGATATATAGGAATAATGACCATAAAATCTTATATGTTCTTCTCGAAAACCAAAAGCTTTTGATTTTATTTGAACTGTAGAAAGAGGATCCCATCGTTTAACTGGACAATCATATGTTGTTTTATCCTTAAAATTTTCTTTATTTATTATACCCCACTCCATAAACTGGGGTGTATAATGATCTGGGCTTTTTTCTTCTTCAGAAATTAAAATTACCTCTTTTCTTTTTTCTATTAGATTTTATAAATATTATTTCAATATATTTATGCTTTACTTAATTCAGTAATTATTAGGATATATTTAACCAAAAAAAAATAAAAAAAAAGAAAAGAGCTTTGTTTAGCTATAATATGCTAAATTTAAAAAGACCATAAATTGTAAAATTCTTAATATTCCAGCTTTTTGATTATCTTATACGTCTTAAACTCTCTCACTGGTTGGTTGGATTCATTTAACCGTTCAACGGGGACTCTAACATAATTTTCATCATCAAATTCTTCAATTTCAGTCTCCTTGTATTTAGCCATATTATCAGCTAGTTTCAACTCTCGAAGCAAGAAGTCTCTTACAGCTACTCTAATTAGTTCTGATCTAGAGGGATATAACCCATTTTCACCCACTAATTTTTCAATACTATCGATATAGGATTCTGGAATGTTAACAGTAACAATTTTCATTTTTATACACCTTATGATATCTTAGATATGCCAAATTTAAAAATCGGCAAAATGACTAAAGCTTTTTTTAAACTAAACGCCTTAAACCACAATTTTTTTTATATTTTATTGTATTACACATTAATATATAAATGTTTTTTTTTATCGGATTAATATATTTTAAGAAAGACTAATTTGTCATGTCTTAAATATTCCAAATATTATATTAATATATTAATTTTTAAAATGTTTCTATACTCCTTAAATTTAAAGTCATTTTTGAATTTCATTTTCATATATAAAGGTGGTTAAAAAAATTTTATTAAACTTCAAATTAAAAATAAAAAAACACACAATAACTAAGAAAAAAACTAAAAAAATAAACAAATTTTAATTATTGAAATAATCCTTAAACTTTCCTCAATTTAAATAGTGAAATATTTGAACAAATTTATATTCAAACATCCTTTATAGCGAAGATTGTCAAAAATTTTTTAAAATCTCTTTAAGAGGTTATTTACTATTTCAAACAAATCTTAAAAATAAGTTATAAAAAATAGTTATAATTTTTGAAAGCTCATGGATATTACTCCTTTAAAATTTGCATTCCCATATTTTAGAGAAAAATTTTAGTATGTATTTTTCTAATAAGATAAGAAGAAATTCCAATGATTATTAAAATTGTAAAGAACCAAGAGAATCCTGAAATTGAGGGTGATTTTTTATAAACCTTCCAAGATGTAAGTTTAAAGGTTATATCTTCAGTTATTACCTCTTCTACCAAAATTCCAGTAGCAGTATCGACTATATAGCGTATCC
>CAYNEU010000317.1:0-3212 GCA_964396275.1 uncultured archaeon
TGAAAGGGATTGTAGGAAGAACATCTGGAAATTTATCTCTTTTAAGTGATTCTAAGGATTCAGAATTAAATGTAAAACTATCTGCAGGAGTTTTAATTGGTTTAACTTTTGCTATATTTAATTATTCATTTGTTGATTCTATTGTGGGAATTATTATATCTATCTTAGTCTTCAAAGAGGGATTTGAAATATTATATGAATTAACAAAAAAAGAAGAAGACTTTGACATTACCGCAATAAAAGTAATAGCAGATAATGTCTATGATAATCGTTTAACGGGATATTTGTTAGGAAGCATTAGACGAGAAAGTCTGACTCGTTCAGAAATCATAAACAATTTTAATGAAGGCCTAACTCTCGGACGACAATATTATGAAGGATTTGCTGACTTCTTTTATAGTGAATTAGGACCAGAGATTGCTGAAAAACATTTGAATACACTAGTAGAGGGGAGATTAATAGAAACCCTAGATGGAAAATTAGTATTAACTCCTAGAGGCTTAAAAACTTTCTATAAAGCAAAAGTTAGGGAATTTAGGGAACGAGCATATAATATAAATGTTGGAGGGCGCTTTAAATGGCAAAGTTTATTATGTGTTTTATTCATAATATTGTTTATATTAGTAAGTATATTTGCTCCCCAAATTAATTCATGGTTTGCTAGTCTTTAAGCATTATCATTATTCCTGATTAAAATAATCAGATTCGAAATTGGGATATATTTTTTTTTTCCTACCTTCTTTTTCTAATTTAATCAGATCGAGATCAATTAGTTTATTTAAATGATATTGAATAGTCTTATGATCTACTTTAAATTTTTTAGTAATTAAGTTATTCCATATTCCGGGTCTTTTTTCAATCATTTCCAAAATCTCTAGAGTTAGTTTACTCTTTTGTAACTTTAAATTTACATTTGAAATTGGATTTTTTTGATAATATGGAAAATAGGCGATAAAATTACCTATTCTCTTTTTTCCAATAATTTTATAGGTTTGAAGAATATCAAGATGCCAGACTAGATTTCCTGCGGCTAACCCCGTTCTACGTAATAATTCATTGAAATGTATTCCCGGTTCAGTTAGAATTAATTCTATTATATTATTTCTATTTTCATTTTCTAAAACATCATCTAATGATAATCGGTGTGCGCCCTTCTCAATTGGAACTGTTCTTGTTCTTAGATAATGGAAATAATCCTTTTTTGAAATCAAAACTGCTAACGATGCAATTCCAACAGCAATTATTACAATTGTGATTACTAACCAAGTCCAATTAGTCTGAATAACCTCAACTTCTAAAAGTGTAATAAAGTAATCAGTATCCTGCTGAAGGTTTGAAAGAGAACTTTCTAAGGTTTTTTCAGAGGTAGTGTTATTGATTATCTCAATGGTGTTAATTAGTTCCCACGAGTCTTGATTAGATTTGAATATAGCTAATGAATATGTTTTATCTGGATTTATATTATAAAGTTGATTTTTTTCGTACCTGATGGTTAAATTAGAAAGTGATGTATTCGTTCTTACCCTAAAAATACAATTATATCCAAATTGAAATTTATAATTGGCTCTTTGAGGTTTTTGTGGAGCTTGAATTACTCCAAAATTCTGTAAATTTGATTTTGTTGATACGTTTAATGAAAGCGGTAGACTATTATTTACCATAAAATAGGTTTGACGGTAGCTAATACTGTTTTCATACTCAATATAAAGATCAATATATGTATCAGTTGAAATTTCGAATGTATTATTATTCATAAACTCATAAAATACTCTTTCTTTTGGTTTAATAGAATCTAGAGTTGAAAAACCATTAACTTTTTCTTTTCGTGCATTTACATTAGAGAAAGATAAACTAGATTCAATGAAAAATATTAATAGAAGTAGAATAATGGTGTAAAAATACCTATTTCTTTTTGCTAATCTAATAGTGTCCAACAAATTCATTCAATTGCTTTAAGTTATTATATAAAAATTAAAAAAAAAATATGTTATGATTATTTTTACTTTCTTTTCCTATATACCACTGAGACAACGGCTATGACTACTACTCCTATAAAAACAATCTCAATACCTATAAAACCCCAAATTGCATCATCAGTTCCAGGTATAAGAATCGTCCAATCAGAGAAGTGGTTAGTTTCGGCAACTAAATATCCTGCTTGTTCTGTTGTTGGGACAGCTACCCATTCTTCTTCGGTTTCATCATAGTAAGCCCATGTTCCTTCGCGATTTCTATTATTTGCTTGAATTTTAAGTTGTGCTTTAATTTGTTCTGCTCCTGATTTATTTGTCTGAATCCTTATGCAAAACCCTTCTTGATATAATAAGTTACGATTTCGATTTCTTACTTGATATCTGCTTCCTAGTAATAATCCTAATTCTTTCTGTTCTTCTGTACATGTCATATTCATTTCAAGGTCATTCTCTGCTTCAAGTTCAATTTCAAAATGTTTATCTCCGATTTTTGGAGCTTCACTACAATTGATATATCCTTGGATTGATATATTTGCTCGAACTGTTAGTCTCGTTTGCAATTGAAATTGCCACGTTAAGCTGTGATTTGCCTGCACCTGAAATTGATATAGTCCGGGATCATTGACGGGAATTGGAGTACTTGGAGTAGCTAATACTGTATTAACGTTGAATAACGCTAAGAAAATTGCGAAAGTAAAAATTCCGAGAAATATTTTATTAAACTTTTTCATTCTATTTTGAACACCTAAATTGGTCTAAGTAAATTAACGTGGGTGGTATAAAAAAGATTGAGGAATAATTATACCCCATTAAATTAATTTGATTTACTGAATTATCATTCGATATATAGATCTGTATGTACTATAAAACTATTCTTGCGTTAGAATTCGATTACCCTTAATAGAAAAAAATCCCTTAAACCTTAAATTTAAATTATGAAATTTTGAAAATATTATTAAACATTTTCAGATTAAAATAATAATAAGGAATTCATCTTAAATCTAGTTTAATTTGAATTCAAATTCAATTTAATGGAGAAAAAGTTATGTCGTTAAAAGATTTCACTAAAGAGGTATTCACACGATACGGTTTTGCCGAAGACCACATTAATATTTATTTAGTCTATTTGCGAGTGCCTCATGCGACTCCTTCTGAAGTTTACATGACTTTAGTGGAAAAGCATGAAGGGTTACAATATGAAACTGTATTAGAAATCACCAATTGGTTAGTTGAGAAAGG
>CAYNEU010000318.1:0-1990 GCA_964396275.1 uncultured archaeon
TATATTGAGACTTATGGATGCACTTCTAACAAGGCAGATTCATATATTATCTCAAATGTTTTACGAAAATCGAACTATAACGAAACAACATTGGAAAATGCCCAATTTATAATTATTAACACATGTGGAGTTAAAGAACAAACGGAAAATAAAATAAAAGCACGTTTAGAAAAATTACATAGTCAGTTTAATAAAAATCCTAACAAATATATTATAATTGCGGGATGTTTGCCATATATAGCCCCTAATTATATTGAAGTTATCAAAAAAATCATTCCTTCATTTGCTGCTATAATTGATCTAAATAATATAGCAGATCTCCCGGAAGTTTTTCAAGAAATTAAGAGTGGAAAGAAAAATATAATAATAAAATCAGATACTTTAATCGATAAGGCTAATTATTATATAGATTATTCTCTTGGTAAAATAACTGGAATAATTCCGATTTCAGAAGGATGTATGGGATCCTGCACTTATTGCTGCGTAAAAAATGCTAGAGGAAAATTGCATTGTTACTATCCTAAGAGTATTATTCAAAATGTGAAATATCAGTTAGACCAAGGGATAAAGCAAATATATTTAACTTCACAAGACTGTAGTATATATCAATACAATGGAACTACCTTATCAGATTTAGTAGAGAAAATTGCAAATTTAGATTATGAATTTTTCTTAAGAATAGGGATGATAAATCCTAGATTTTTAATTAATCAAACTGATCAATTAGTCTCAATATTCAACCATAAAAAAGTTTATCAGTTTCTACACATTCCAATTCAATCTGGAAGTAGCGATATCCTAAAAAGAATGCAAAGAAAGTATTTAATCTCTGATATTATTAATAATATTGATATAATAAGGGAAAAATTTAAGAATTTAACGATATCTACTGATATTATCTGCGGTTTTCCTGGGGAAACTGAATATGACTTCCATCGAACCATTAACTTTATAAAGTGGTTAAAACCGGAAATCCTAAATATTTCCAAATTTACTCCTCGCCCTGGAACTAAAGCAAAGCAAATGGAACAGTTAGATACTAAAATAATAAAGGAAAGATCTACGAGATTATCAAGAATCTTCAGGAATAGCTTATCTGATATGAATAAAGAGTGGAAAGATTGGAAAGGAGAAGTTTTGATTTTACATGAAGGTGCCGAGTTAAATCAAGCATTTGGAAGAAATTTTGCATATAAAAATGTGTTTATAGAGAATTCTAGTGGTGAATTTGGCAAAATGGTTAATGTAGAAATAGAAAGAATTGATGGATTTAATTTATTTGGAAAAGTTATTTGATTACAGTGTATAGAATTATAAGCAGATTGAAAAAATTTGAATTAGGGTAATAATTGATTAACATAATTTCATATTAATTTTATTCAAAAAGAGAGAATATCGAAGAAGGTGATTTTATGACTGAAAAATTATATTGGGAAAATGCTTATGAAACCAAGTTTACTGCTCAAGTAATAGCGATTAAAGAAGAGGGGATTGTTCTTAATCAAACTCTATTTTATCCCGAAAGTGGAAATCAAGCGAGTGATCAAGGAGAATTAATAATTGGAAATCTTAAATTTAAAGTTGATACAGTGTCTAAAGAAGGAGAAGAAATATTGCACCATATTTCTTCCAGTCTTAAAAATAAAATTAATATTGGCGATATCGTTTATGGAGAAATTGATTGGGATTATCGTTATGGAATAATGAAAGCTCACACTTCTCAACATATTTTTTCTGCTGTATTTAAAAATAAATTTAATATTGATACTATTCGAGCCAATCTTGCTTTTGAAGAGGTTTTCCTTAGTATATCTCAAAAAATAGATTATAACCAATTAAAAGAAATATTAATTGATGTTAATAAAATATGCTCCTTAAATAATTTAAAAGTTAACGCAAATATAATTTCAGATAAAGAAGCAAGAAAGAGTTCTGAGAAAATAAGAAGCGCAATCCCCAATGAATCTAAAATACGATTAATGGAAATTGA
>CAYNEU010000319.1:0-4405 GCA_964396275.1 uncultured archaeon
ACCTTTATCTAGAAGGGATTTACAGGGAATTATAGAAGACAAATTAAAAAAAATTATCCCAAATATTGAATTTATCTTAGATCCATTTATTAAAACCGGTTTAATAACACAAGATTGGGTTGAGGGAAATACTGATATAACTCTATTTCTTCTTTCTGATTTTACGATTTTTAGAAAGCCTGTAAATAAATTAATTGAAGATGCTAAGAAAAGTTTTCCAACTCCAGAACTCGCAAGTGCTTATCTTGGCGAAGTGAAGCAATTTTTTAAGGATTACAATCCCAATCATGAGGATAATTTAAAAATTGCTCAAATTTTAATGAATCCAGACAACTATGATTATATCACATTATTTAGAGAAAGAGCATATCCTCTAAACAAGATTCCAAAATCCCCAGGCCAAAGTATGGATGAAATTGGAAGTTTTTTAGAATCTCTAGAGAATAATCAGATTATTACTTTAATAAAAGATAATAAAGATACTATATGGATATTCTTGTTAACTGATATTGCTATTCATACCTTTTATCCTGAATATTTAATTGAAAAAATTCGAAAGGAACGAATGGATGGGAAAATAGAAAAAAATGTTGCTATTCAGCATTTAGAGTTCCTTGAAAAAGCATATAAAAAATAAGAAGTAGGTAATATTTAACGTGTCAAATGAAGAAGATTCTGCGACAAAACATGTTCTAGAACTTATTGGATTAGCTCAAGATGAAGTAGATACTTATTATAAGATCACAGGAAGAGGGCCTGTTATGATAGGTGAAATTGCCCTAATCACTAATCTCTCTGATGATAGAGCCTCAGAAATTGCTGAAAATTTATTCCAAAAGGGTCTTCTTAAACAAATTCCTGGAAAGGTCCCAATATATGAGGCTTTACCTCCATATGCGGCATTAGTCAGTCAGATTCATCAATTTAAGGAGACTATTAAGACATTTCAGGAAATCGCCCCACAAAATATCCAAAAAAAATTTGATTCATTAGAACAACACTCTGATAAGCTTAGAAAATTAGATGATTATAAGACTTATCTGCAAATAATGAAAACTAAATTACCAGCTCAGATAAAAACACAATTTGAGCGGTTTGATAAAGAACTTGATCAAGTTAAAAGATTTCAAGACGTTAAGAGTTTTATTATTAACTTAAAGCAAATTGTCCCTTCAGATATAACTAAAGAATTTGAAGCTATGGAGTCAAGTTTAGAGTCAGTAAAATCAGAGATAGCCACCAGATTCGAAAGGCAATTTAGAATTGGTGCATTGAGTAGTATGGCTGAAAAAATTGTATCTAAAGTAATTTCAGAACAATTTGCTCAAATAACTAAAACCTTTAAGGAAAAATTCGTACAAACCACCCAAAATATGCTAGATCAAGTCATAAATCAATTAGGTAGCATCTCAGACACTGCTGGTGAGGTAAGCACAGATTTAGGTACAATTTTCATAGATATTGAGAGTGGCTTGGTAAATAGTTTAGAAGACTTAGAAGGCAGAGTTTCAGGGGTTTATGATGATATTATTACTGGAATAAATGAGTTGAAGGAATCATTCAGAAAAGAAATCTTTGAAACAATACAAGATGACATAATCTACAATATTATAAACCAATTGGAAAGCGCTGAACTTACAATGAATGAATTTTGGGAGCGATCGAAAAAAACCTCGCTCTTAAGTTTTAAGGATGTTTGGTTTGTAAAATCAGCTGAAGGGATTATGGCACAAATAAATGAATCATTAACTAGAGTAAAAATGAGAGTTCACATTGTAGCACCTAAATTAGAAGATATTGATTTAATGCCGATTTCTGGATTAAAAAAACATATTAATATTAGGATATCAACAAATTTCGATTTAACTAATCCCGAAGATCAGGTAAGATTTAAACAAATAGCAGATTATCCCAATATTACAATAAGACATTATCCCAGAGAAAATTTATGGTCAATAAATAAAGATTTCGAAGAAGTTGTAGTGTGTGTTGTGTCAAAATCAGGAGAAGGTGAATTCGAAATAGCTGGAATGGGATCAAAACTAGAAGAACATGTAAAGCTATTTGCTGCTGTTTTGGAAGACGTTTGGATTCAAAGCAGAAAATTCGAGCAAATTGAAATTACACAAGCAATAAAACAGGTTCCTGAAGTGAGCCCTTTAAAACCTCCTTACCAACAACCTATTACACCCACTATACCAAAAATATCCGAAAAGAAACCACCACAAATAGTTCCAACTCCAGAAATCACTCCTGAGGAAGTTATCAAACCAAAACTAATTTCTCCAATTGAACCAGCAATTAAGCCTATAGTAATGCAACCAGATATTCAACCTGAATCGGTAATTTCTTCAGATGGTTATTTAACAACTCAATTTGATAATATTTTGAGTAAGATTGATACTCTACCTGGAGAACACATTGCTTTACTTTTAGATAAATTACAGGATGATCTCCTTGAAAGAAAAGGTTTCAGTGCTATTTTAAGGCAAATAAGAATGAGTATCTCGCCGCTTAAAATTAATAAGAATTTGTTAGACAATACTGAAAAAGAAGAACTTCGTAGCAAAATGACGTTTTGGAGAAGTAAATTAAAGGTTTAGCTTAATTATTTCTCGTTTTTTCTCTTTATTATTAATATTAAAAAATTAGATGAGAATATTAATCTTAAATGCTATTTAAAATTCTAACCTATACTTTTTTAGATTTTGTTTCATACCTCTAATAAGATATCTTTATCAAAAAAGAATATTCTAGAGACTGAAAAATGAAAAATAACAATAAATATTCTATTGATCTTGAAGTAAAATTTAAACCTTTAGAGATTATTAACGTTCCAGAATTAATTGAAGACTGTAATAAAGAATGGCAGAATATATCACTTTGTAATGTTAACGATTCTGTTGTCAGATTAGCAGTTGTTAAAGGAGAATTTCATTGGCATAAGCATGAAAAAGAAGATGAATTCTTTTTCGTTATCGATGGATTATTTTTAATTGATTTGGAAGAAAAAACAATTGAATTAAAGCCAAAACACGGCTTTACTGTACCCAAAGGAATAATGCACAGAACAAGAGCTCCGACTCGTACATCAGTTTTAGTGATAGAAAAAAATACGATAAAACCAACGGGAGATTAAAAGAAATTAAAATAGTAGTGGATTTGATATACCAAGATATTGTTCAATTACATCCATAATTTCTTTTTTAGCCCCAATATAAC
Organism: uncultured archaeon; assembly: GCA_964396275.1. Taxonomy (GTDB): domain Archaea; phylum Asgardarchaeota; class Lokiarchaeia; order Sigyniarchaeales; family SOKP01; genus Loki-b32. Next base: position 3,223 of record CAYNEU010000319.1, read on the forward strand.
CAAAAAGTTGATGCTTCGCTTTTCCATGAGATGTATTTTCAATTGTTTCAAATTGATTTAATTGAAGCTCAATTTCTCCATAATTCAAGATTGGCTTTTCTGGTGATTGCGAATTATATGATTGAATGACTCCTATTTCTGCGTCAGGGTGATCTCGTGCAACATCAAAACACTCATTTTGAGTCCTTGGAATGTCATTAGAAAGCTTAACTAAAAATCCATAATCTTCACTATTGGGTATTTTTAACACATATCCGATTTTCGCTGGTCTTGAGAAATCAATATCTTCGGGTCTGATAGCTAATTTATACACATCATTCACATCAATCTTATAGGCAATATAATTTTCCTCTACCTTCAATCGATCCAAAGGTATGGTACGAAAATAGGATATAGGTCTAGGGGCTGGATTGGTGGGTATTAATACTGTTCCTGGATTATTGGGCCCCCCACTGATAATATTTGCTAAACTCCAACCATTAATTCTAAGGTGTGGTCTATAAAATACACAATCATCTAAGAATTCTATACCACAATAAGGTACATTTGTCTTATAGGGTTCCCTTATTAATTTAAATTGCCTTGTAATTTCTCCTTGATAACCTTGCTTAGTCGTATAATTGAAAACAAAAATCTGGCTCGAAACTGTACAAGAAGTATCCGAAGTTGCTAATATCTCATAATTTGCTGGATCTAAACCTTTAGGGGCTTCCCATTCACTCCAATTCTCAGGATCCTTATAAAAAAAATCTCTTTCTGGACTAATCCAATACCTATCTCCTCCAATCGCTCTGTTTCTTGTTTTAATAATTTTTTTAAGATTAGAATTCACCCATAATAAATTATAAGAATCATCTCGAGGGTAGAGTGCTAAAAGTCGACCGCCATATTCAGAAATTATAGCTGTACTTTCTCCAGAAACTAATTCTATCCGTTTTGCTTCATTTTCAAATGAAGTAATTAAAGTTTCTTTAGTATAATAATTCATAATTAACTCTAATGATTAGTAGTATAAATTCATATTTTTAAAAAAAAGGAACTTATACTTTTTACCAAAATTTTTTATTGTAAATAATAAGATATTAAGAAATACACACCAGATCCAACATTAATATTATATATATGCTCATCATCTATTCCTATAATCTCGATGTAAAAGAAGGTCTGTTCAATTTTCCTTGAA
>CAYNEU010000320.1:0-9620 GCA_964396275.1 uncultured archaeon
CTTGCGTTCATGACAACGTTGTTCCATACTTTTACCTCCTTTATCTCTCCAAATATCATAAAAATCTCTATTTAATAGTGAAGGAACCCATAATTCTTTTCTAAAATGCTTACGAGTGTGAGATTTTTCAAGAAAAGAACCTTTTGGCTCTACTTCTTGGATAATATCTAAAGCAAAGGTATCCTCATCAAAAATTATATCTCGATTAAGACTCTCTACATAAGAAATCACTTCTGATTGCATAATAAGCATATCTAGTGAACTTGCTTGATCAACTCCGGAAATTCCCATGTGTCCAAAAATATCAGCTCCTGCAGCAGCTCCCATAGCTAATGTTAATCCACATTCTAAACCTGCTTGGGCATCGGGTCTTTTTGAATCAGTGAGTCCTACATTTAGATAGACTGGAAACCCATAATATTTTCCCATCTGAGCCATTGCAATACTGAATATTGCTTGTTCTGGACCTGAAAAAATCATTTGTATTTTCTTCATATCAAAAGCATGACAGATGCCACCATAGCACACGGGAATTCCTTCTCTAATAAGTTGAGTAATGCATATACCCGCTAAAATTTCAGCATTTTCTTGCACTAAAGTTCCAGCTATTGTTGCTGGTGCCGTCATACCCATCTGAGCCATTGGACCAATCATAACTGGCATATTGAGCCGAGCAGTTTCGAATAATAGATCAATACCATTAAAAGGAAAACTTAAAGGACTTATGGGTTCAAAGAGTGGAAAAAATATAGGGTACTTGCTTGCTTTTTTTTTATCTCCTCTAAGAGTAATAACAAGATCTACTAAAAATTCCGCTGAAGCTCTGTCATAAAACCAAAAATAAATTGGTTTAGTGGTATTTTTAATCATTTCAGTAGCTATCTTAACACAACGCCACTCCACGGGAAGTTCATGAGGATCTGCCATAGCTCCAGGTATTGTTATTTGGTCCAATGCATCAGCGAATTTAGTGGCAATAGAAACATCTTTTAAAGTAGCATATCTTCGTTCATCACTAATATTATCAATCCAAAATGCTTGACCGGCTGTTGTATTATAATTACGTTTATTAACGCCAAATTCTGCCTTTTTTGTGAGATCACGACCATAAATAGAAAAATCTTTCTTTGCTTTTGAGAATAGTTCTACAACTAAATCTTCTGGTATTCTAACACGATTTTTCTTAAAATCAACATATGCTCCATTATTTTCGAATCGTGCCAAGATTTCCTCGTGTGGAACATTTATACCAACTTTAGTAAGAATTTTAAGAGATTTTTCGTGAATTTTATAAATTTGTTGATCAGTTAAAATTTTTACTATCATTTATTTATCTAAATCTTTGTTATTAATTTAAAAATTTTATAATCATATATTCTAATATTTTTAAAAGAGAGACTAAAAAAAAAAAAGTTAAATTTAATCCTAAAATCCAAGTTCCTTTAACTGTTTTTTAATTTCAAATGATTTTTCTGGTGTAAGAGGATATTTCTTCCAATAAATATATGTACATATTGCTAATATTATAGCGGGAATTACACTCATATGTAGTCGAATACCTATTTGTACCGATAATGTTGTAGGATCATCTTGAAATTTGGTTAATATATGAACTAATGCAATAATTCCAAGATAAACACCACGTGATAGTCGTGAAAAGAAATTTTGGATTCCTACAGTTGTTCCTCTTATAGGTGAACGGGTTAATACAACTCTCTCATCAAGAACATCAGAGAAATAAATAGTAAATAACGCCCAGAAGTTTGCCATGCAGAATCCCAATATTAGTTGATAAACCATCGAATCCCATATTCCCACATAAAAGAATGTCATAAAGCCACTAATTACCAGTAAAATTCCACCAATCAACGCCATTTTCTTATTATTCTTTACTTTTTTAGCAATTACAATCCAAACAGGAACTCCTACAATTGCTCCTTGAAGAAAGGATGCGAATAAAAGAATTATCTCAAATGTACCTCCCCTTAAAACGTAATTTACAGCATAAGGAATCGAGGCTGTTAATGAACCCGTAACCACTTGGAATCCAAAAAATAGAATAATATAATATACAAAACTCTTTTGTTTTCCCGTGGATTTTAATTCTGATATAAAGCTCACTTTTTCTCTTTCTGTTACATAATAAAGATCTTTTAACTCTTTATTTTCATACATACCTGGCAACAATACAATTGCTATAGTTCCAATTATCATGACACATATCCAAGCCATAAAAGCATATGATGATGGATTTAATAGATTAACTCCTATTAATATAGGAGGAATTATTGTACTAAAGGGTAAGGCTAACATAGAGAGAGGCGTTCCCCACCCTCTAGCTTTTCTCCGTGCAGAGTCGTTCCGAAATTTATCAGGAAAAAGACCATCTATATTAACAAAAGCAAGGGTTGTTAAAGAATCAAACAAACAGGTCATTATAATCATCCACCCAAAAACAGGTAATGGATCTGCTGCTATTGCTACGGGATCAGTGCTAGGAGGCATGAATAAAAGACCGAATAATAAGGTGGCGGGTATAATACCAATGACAATCCAAGGAAACCTTTTCCCCGCTTTTCTTGTAAACTTCGTTTTACGATCAGTAAGGTAGCCAATAAGAGGATCATCAATTGCATCCCATAGTGTAAATATAAGCATAGCACTTAAAGCATAGATAGTTGGTAACCCCAAAACGGCTTCATAAAAGAAAAAGATATATTGACCAAAGACTGTCCATGTAAACATACTCCAAAAACCAGCCGACCCATATGATAAGATATTTGGAATTGACGGAATTTTATATTCTCCTTCTGAACCTAATTTCACTTCTTCACTCATTTGAATCACTCTATTATTTTTTAATAAATTAACAAAACTTCCAATAATAATTGATTAACGTTCTATATAAAGATTTAAAAAAAATTAAAAAAATTAGAAAAATGGTATTACACTTATTAATAGATTTTCGGTGGTTCTGGGGGATTTCCTAACATTTCTGACATTAATTGTTGGAAATTATCGAAATGTCCTGGTAGAGTTTTTTGTACAAAAAACGCCTCAGCTGCTTTCAAATTAACATTTTTCCCTATAGCAGAGGCAATGGAATGAAGCAATCTATTTGCATACTTAGTAAGTTTTTTTAACTCATTTAGAGATACATTTGCAGGATCAATATTAGGCGCAAATAATTGAGCTAAAAGTTCTAATGTTGCTTCGAACTTTAAAGCGGCATTAATTTTTTTTTCCAAAGTTGTTGTAATATCTACAAAGTAATTGGGTTGATGCCCAAGCTGTCCCATTAACCAGACTTCAGAACATTTATATGGTTCTATTCCATCTTTCAATTGATTAGAATATAATAAGGGAAATGCTGAGAATGCTGCTGCTTCTGATGCCATTCTTCCAACCACAACATGATCAGGATGGACTTCATAATTCACCCATGGATCAAATGTTACAATGCGGTCTGCTTTTAGTTTTCTCACATAAAAGACAAGTTTTTCTCTTAATTCTGGTCCAGAAATAAATCCTGCATCTGGATAATCTAAAACAATTGTTTCTTCTACTCCTATTATGAAATTAGCAGCCATTAATTCTTTCAAGCGCATTTCTGCAACTTTTTCCTTTGTTAAATCTCTCCTTAAAGTTCCTACTTCTCCTTTTGTACAGCATAAAGCAAAAATAGAGTGCCCTTCTTCTGCCCATCTAGCTAATGTTCCAGAACAATAGAACGTTAAATCATCTGGATGAGCAAAAATTGATAATATGTTCATAAAAATCAATATAATTTCATTTAATTTATATTATTGGGAATTAGGAATAAAAATTAAAAAGAATAAGAAAATTAAATTTTAGAATTATTCAGTTTCCCCATATTTTGCTTTCCAAATTGGGTCTTGAATTTGCAAAACTCTTCTTTGGACTTTGCCAACCATAGATTTAGGTATTTCCTCAATAATCTCAATTTGTTTCGGACACTTATAATGAGTTATATTATCTTTACACCATGCAATTAGTTCATCTGAATTGACTTTACCTTTTGAATCATCATTTAACTGGACCCATGCTTTCACCATCTCACCCGTTTCAGGATCGGGTAAACCAGCAACAGCTACTTCCAGAACATCTGGATGAGTTCCTAATAATTCTTCAACCTCCTTCGGAAAGACTGAATATCCCTTGTATTTAATCATTTGTTTCTTCCTGTCCCGAATAATCATTTGACCCATCTTATCCATATAACCAATATCTCCAGTTAAACACCAAATCCGACCATCCCACCCTCGAAGGGTTTCAGCTGTAGCTTCGGGTCTGTTCAAATATCCTTTCATAACTTGTGGACCACAAACACAAATTTCACCTGTATATTCAATTCCATAACCCTCCAATGGACCTTTATTAAAATCTTCACTATCAAAAATAGCCCAATCAACTCCCGGATATGGTAATCCAATTGTCCCAGATGTATCTGTTCCATCAAAAGGTCCTGTACTCACTGCAGTTGTGCATTCGGTAAGACCATATGCTTCAACTAGTCTACCACCACTGATTGCTTCAAAAGCATCCTTTACAGGTTTATGTAATGGTCCTGCTCCACTCACACATAATCTAAACATATCATTAAGTCTAGGTTCTGGATTTTCTTTTAAGTAGCGAGTTAAACCAATGAAAAAATTTTCCACAGCAGGTAGAATTACTCCTTTTTCCGGTCCTACTTCTAGTATTGTATCAACAACTTCTTTTAATAGAAGTTCCCGTTTAGCGAATAAGATATTATAATCTCCTCCTTCAATAACAACATTCTGAACGATAGTCATTCCGAACGCATGGAACATAGGTATTATTCCTATACATGCCATTGGGTGTTCTGCGTCAGGCATCCACATCACATTTTGCTTTGCATTTGTAACACAATTATAATGTGTTAGAACTGCAGGTTTTGGTACACCCGTGGTACCACCCGTCATTAAATAAACAGCGGTATCATTTAAAGGATCAATTTGTACTTCGGGAATGTCAACTTCTCCACGTTTTTGACATATGTCTAAAAAGTTTATAGCTCCAGGAACTTCACCTTTAGGAATTGTTCCGTCTGCAATTAACTGCTCTTTAATAGCAGGAGGAATGGCTGCTAAATCGACTATACAAGTAGAAATAATAAAATCAAATTTATATTTATCTTGTATAGGTTTGATTAAACCATACATAACATCCATACACAGAAGTCCTTTTGGTTTTACTTGTTCGAGTACATTGAGAATCTCGATAGGTTTATATGTTGGGTTAAGGGGGAGAACTATTCCCCCAAGTTTAACAGTAGCGAAATAACAAATTGTAAATTGAAAACAATTAGGCAAAAGAATGGCAACTACGTCACCTTTTTTTACCCCAAGTCGGAATAATGACGTAGCAAAGAAATCTGTATACTTTCTTAAAATACGGTATGTCATAAATGTTTTTGAAAACCATATACACTTATTTTTAGCAAATTCTTCAGTTTTTTGATCAAACCAATCTCCTAAACTAATCACAGGAAATTCGGGGTGTTTTGGAACGCCGTTTTGATACTTTTTAAACCAAGGTTTATTATCATCAACATACCATTTGGGTACATTCATACTATTTCCACAAATTCATTTTTTTTAGATTCACATCCATTTAGAATATTTTGCTGAAATTATTAATAAATGTTTGTGAACCTTTTTATTTCTGAATATTAGTGTATTTCATTATTTAAAAATATAAATTAGCTTTTGTATTCTATATCAATAGGTCTTCCTGGACTCCCTTGATAATAAAATTTTCCGGGTTTACCTCTCCAATTTTTATGTAATACGGTATTGGGGTATATAACATTATCATCTGTACTTAGAGCTCCGCAACCCATTAATGATCCGGGATAAAAAGTGTTGTTTTTACCAATTTTAATTTCTAGCATTGTTATTTTTCCAAAGATTGTATTTACAGCATGGCTAGAAAGACTACTAGTTGGATAAAAGAAAGAATTATCGCCGATATCCGTAAATTCTAATCCCACATATGCATCATTATAAATAACGTTGTTACCAATCTTATTATGGCTAATTTTACGTAGCGTCCGATTGATAAGCCAAGGAAATGGAGATTTTGATGTTAACCAGATAGGATATTTTATTATAAAACCTCTTTTGTGATAATACTTCATCAATTTTCCTTCCTCACTATTCACGTCATCAAGCACGCGTCTATAAACACCTTGTTTAGGAGGAGATTTTTTATTCCAACTTCGAGCCCAAAATGCTGTAAACTCTATCAATACAACAAGGTAAATATAATATAGGACTAAAAAAACAACAGGTAAAGTAAATAAATGAATAAGGGGAGGTATTGAAAATAAATTGATTAAGCCATATTCATATAATAGGAAAAGCCCTAAACAAACGTAAAGGGGTACTAAAAAACTTATAAAATTAATTTTAAAAAAATCTAATGCAGGAAGCTCTACTGTTTTTTCTTGTTTTTCTTGAAAACTTAACTCTTCCTCGTTTTTCTGTTTATCGGTTTTCATAATTTAACTAATAATAACAGATTATAAAAAACTATTTGTCAATATTTCCCCATTTTTCTCATAATTTTAGAATTTCATCTAACTTCTTAAATTGATCTTTTTGCATTAATGGTACAATCTTTTTAAATGCCATAATGAATGCTATAAATGCAATTAAGCTTATTACAAGTCCATATAAGTATGTATCAAACTCTTGTAATAAGAATGTTCCTAATATTGGACCTATAATTTGGGCAATACTATCTAATGTTGATGTATAACCATTTATTTTCCCGATTTCCTTTGGAGTAACAGTCTCGGTCACTTTACTCATTAACAAACCTCTAGCACATGAAACCCCATAACTTATAATTACCATTAAAATTATGAAGATCCAAGTTGTCGGATAAATTGTTCCAAAAACGCCAAAAAGGAAGAAAGAGATTACTAAAATGAACAATCCAAGTATCGTCATTTTTTTTTGACCAAATTTTCGCATACTAGGTTTAAACAATGTAAAACGTACAATTGCTCGTGATACACCTGAAATTGTCAATAAAATACTTACTCCAATGGTATCAAGTCCTAAGATTAAACCAATAAAAATTGATAAAGTTGTAACATACATTGTAAATGAGAATGTATGAAAAGCAAACTGGGTTAATAAATATAAAGCTTCATTATTTTTCCTTAACTTTATTTTTATCTTAATCTCTTTCTCTGCAATTTCTCGTTTAGATTTTGGCCATGATTCTTTTATAAAGAAAAATGTAACTATAATTGTTAAAAAAGAAAGTCCCGCAGCAATTAAACTAGGAAGAGCAATGGGATAATTTGGACCAAATATAAAAAAAACTGATAAAAATCCTGCTAATCCCGGAGCAACTAGACCTGCCAAAGTATGAGCTACCCCAATATTTGTCATTTGTGTTCCCCGATCTTTAGCTGGAACGCTATCTGTAATAATTGCTTTAGTAATTGGATAATTACCCCCAAAAATACCATCAACAATTCTAGCAACGAAAAGCAGAGTAAGAGAATTTGAGAAGGCTAAAATTAAAAAGGCTGAACAGGTTCCTGATTCAGCAATTAATAGCATAGGTCTTCTACCAAATTTATCGCTTAGTTTCCCCCACATTGGTGCAGAAAAAAGTGTAAAAATAGCATTTGTTGCTAAAAGTAATCCAATCATGACTGGAGTAGTGTTATACGTTATTATAAGAGAAGGTAAATATGGTATTATTATATAAAATCCCAAAATATCAATAAAAAGACCTATCCATAAAGCGCTTAATTCGGGATAGTCGATTTTAATTGAATTCTTTTTATCTTGACGATTTGGCATTTATTTCTCCATTTCAGTATAAATAATTAGGGTTAATGCAAGTTAGATCGGAAAATTTAGAATACTTTTTAAAATTTCTACCTAGAAAAAATTACTTCTTTTTCTCGTCCATAGAGATAGAGTAATTAAAGGTAGTTATTGATTAATTCAATAAAGTAAACATCTAAAAAACTAATTAAGAAATTGAATATTTAATTTTTCAAAAAATCAATAATAATCTTATTAACTTCAGAAGTCCTTGTTTTAGGAGATTCATGACCTGCTTTTTCAATGACCATGAGAACACTATTAGGAATTCTTTTATGCATCTCTTCTATATTGCTTTTTGAACAAATTCTATCATGAGAAGCTGCTAATAGTAAGGAAGGACTTTTTATTTCATGTAATCTCTCCAATGTATTAAATCCTTTCATCGCCTCTATTTGGAGTTCAATATCGCGAGGAGTTGGCATAAGTATTGTACTCTCTCGTATTTCATCTTCAGCAGACCAAATTCCAAAGAATTTTTTCTTTGGAGTTGCCTTTAATTCTTTACGATATTTATGATAGAACCAAATATAAGCATTATCCCAAAAAGCTTTCTCAGGGTCTTTTTTAATAAGTTCTAATTGCTCTAATCTATTATTTTTCAGTAGCTCTAAACCGACATTATCTGGGGTACCACTTACAGTATTTACTAAAATTAATTTATCAACATATTCAGAGTGTTGTAGAGCAAACTGCTGAGCAATAATACCTCCCATAGAAGTACCTAAAATGTGTGTTTTTTTTATTTCAAGGAAATTTAAGAGTTCTTTGATATCATTAGCAAGAGTTTCCATAGTATAAGGTTCACTTACTCTCTCAGTTTTTCCAGCACCTCGGTTGTCAAAAGTTATTACTTTGAAATGTTTAGATAATGCGGGGACTTGACATTTAAAGCCCTCTTTTCTTGCACCAAACCCTTGAATTAATACAATTGGATAGCCCGCACCAAATACTTCATAGCAGATTTCTATTCCATTTATTTTTGCAAAATATTCTGTCATATAATTCTTGAATTTACTTTTTTAGAAAATTTATAATAGTTTCATTGACTTCTGGCGCTTTTTCTTTCGATACACCATGCCGTGCATCCTTTATAACCTTAAAAACACTGTTAGGAATCTGTTCGTGGATCTTTCTTTGTACCGAAAGTGTTGCGATTCGATCTTTTTCTCCGCAGATCAAAAGAGTCTCACTTTTAATTTCATGGAGCCGAACTGTAACATTATGACCTTTAACTGCATTTGCAGCATTATTATTATCTTCAGGAGTAGAAGGATTAGTTAAATCTATATTTACGAGATCCTCTACTGACCATAAGCCGAAGAATTTTTTCTTTGGGTTTTCTTGCATCATTTTAAAAAATTCTCGAGAGTAACTGGCTTTTGCTGCGTTTAAAAACGCATTCAGAGGCTCTTTTTTTAATTCTTCAAAATACGCTATTTTCCCCTTACTATATATTTCTGGACCTTGTTCATTAGGAAAGCCTGGCCATGAATTTATTAATATAAATTTATTTACACGTTCAGGATATTTGACTATAAAATTGAGTGCTATCATGCCTCCTAATGATTCTCCTAATAAATGGGTTCTCTGTATATTGAGAAAATCCAACAAACCGTTAATATCATCAGCGTACATATCCATTGTATATGGATAATTAGGTTTTGAGCTTTTACCCGCACCTCTATTATCGAATATTATAACTTTAAAATATTTTGATAA